>JAVHXR010000045.1:4223-8875 GCA_031119515.1 Propionicimonas sp. | reverse complement strand
GTTCAGGTACTCGGTGACCCGCTTGATCGCGCCGCCCTTGCCGGCGGCGTCGCGTCCCTCGAAGATCACCACGACGCGGGTCCCGGTGGTGCGGACCCACTCCTGCATCTCGACGAGTTCGGACTGCAGTCGCAGCAGTTCGGCCTCGTACACGTCCTTCGGCAGCTTCGCCGGCTTCGCGCTCATGAGCACATCGTGCCGCACGGCGGCGCGGCCGGCATCAGGTTGGCCGCGCCGTGTCAGGCCTTGACGTCGTAGAGGTGGTGGACGACGTCATGCAGGAAGTAGCGTCCGAAGCTGTCGATGGTGAAGGACGCGCCGTCCGAACGCCGGCCGGTGCGTCCGAGCTGGTCGGGGGTGACGGCGTCGAAGCTGGCCGCGATCGCCTCGCCGGCCACTACCAGTTCGGCCGCGACGGTGGCGGGATCCTGCTCCGAGTAGCGCTCGGCGAGGGCGGTGGCGTCCTGGTCCCAGTTGTCGAACAGCGGGTCGTCCTCGGTCAGCATCAGCGCGAGTCGCCGGTCGAAGACACGGAACACGTCACGGACGTGGGCGCTGTACTCCAGCGGGGACCAGACCGCGGGGCTCGGCCTGGCGCCGGCGTCGTGGCGTCCCAGCGCCTCGCGCCAACGCGGCAGGGTGGCGCGGATCGCGCCGCCGATCGCGAGCGGATCCATCGTGGCCGCCGCATAGCCGCATTCGGGGCAGGGGCGCTCGAGGACCCACGTCCAGTCCTTGGTGTCGGGGGTGATGCCGTCGGGCTGCGTCATGGCCGCACCGTATCAAGCCGCGCCCCGGCCCCCCAGGTGATGGACACAGTCCCCGGTCCTTGGAAGGACGGTTGTCGGCGAGTTCGTGGAGAAGTGTCCAGCTTGTCGGGGTGGGTGCGACCTGGCAGACGAATCGGCCGCCCCCCGAGGGGAGCGGCCGATCCGGCTCACCGGGGCGGTTGCCCGTCCCGGCTCACCGCGGCACGGGCAGCGACCAGACGTCTGCGATGGAAGGGTCGTTGTCCGCGCCGGTGTCCTGGAACCGCACCCGAACCACGCCGTCGGCGCTCAGCTCCGGACGGTCGACCAGCACCTGGAACCGCTCGGTCCCCGCCCCGGTGGTGCGGGTCTTGTCGACGTGCCGGACGACCTCGCCGTCGACCAGGATGTCGTACGTCTTGCGCACCGACTGGTCGTAGGTCTCGATCATCCGCAGGAGGAAGGCCCCGCCGGCCGGCACGGCCAGGTCGAACTCGAACCAGCCGCCGGGGTAGCCGGCGTGGGTGTAGCGCCGGGTCAGCCCAGCCTCGGAGCCGGTGCCGGAGCGGTCCGACGCGGTCAGGCCGTGGGCCTGTTCCGAGGCGGTGTTTCCGAGGTCGACGTGGTCGACGGCCCCGCCTGGTGGAGTCGGAACGGCGACGGTCAGCGTCCCGGTCCGTTTCTCCTCGGCCGAGTCGCCGGTGGCGGCGGTGACGGTCAGCGAGCCCTCGGCCAACGTCAACGGCAACTCCACCTCGACGCTCACCTCGGACGCCGTGGACGCAGCCGCGGAGAACCCGGTCCGCACCGGGTCGAGCCCGGGGATCGTGACCACGAGTTCGCCGTCCACCGCCTTGGTGCTGTCGTTGCGCACCACGGTGGTGACCTCGACGGTGTCGCCCGGCTCGGCGGCCTGGGGCACCACGGTCACCGCACCGAGGGTCACCGGTGGGGCGACGACGAGGCCGTCGGCGACCGGCAGGGCCCAGACGTCGGCGATCGACGGGTCGTAGTCGGCGCCGGTGTCCTGCAGCCTCACCCGGACCGTGCCGTCCGCCCCGAGGTCGGTCCGGTCGACGTAGACCTGGTAGGTCTCGGCGAACTGACCGGTGCCGCTGCCCTGGTGGTCCCGGCTGAAGGCGACCTGGCCGTCGAGCAGGATGTCGTAGGTCTTGCGGCGCGGGCCGTCGAAGGTCTCCACCAGCCGGAGGGCGAACGGCTTCCCGGCCGGCACGGCGAGGTCGAACTCGTACCACCCGCCCGGGTAGGACGAGTGGGTGTACCGGCGGGTCAGGCCGGCCTCCGAGTTCGTCCCCGAGTACTGCGACGCCGTCAGCCCGTGGGCCTGCTCGGAGGCGGTGTTCCCGAGGTCGACGTGGTCGGTCGGGTAGGCCGGCGGTACCGGGAGGACGATGGCGACGGTGTCGCTGCCCATCTCGGCAGCCGTCGCGCCGACCGCTGCCGAGACCGTATGGGCTCCGGCCACCGCGGTCAGCGGCAGCTGCACCGTCACGGTCGCGTCCACCTCGGCGCCCGCGGGGAGGGTGACCGGCTCGGGATCGGCCGGTACCCCTCCATCCGCCCAGGCCGTCAGCTGCGCCGTGGCCTGGCGGTCACCGCGGTTGCGGAGGGTGACCTTTGCCCGCACCTCCTCGCCGGCGAGCGCGGACGAGGTGGTGATCGCGACTCCCTCGACGGTGACGGTCGGCGAGATCGCGAGGCTGGTCGCGACCGGCAGTGTTGCCCGCCCGCCGCCGACGCCGTAGCTGATGCTGCCGGTGAGTGCCTCGGTTCCGACCGGGGTGCCGGCCGGAACGTCCACCTGGTAGGTGTGCACCGCGGTCGCGCCGGGCGCGACGCTGGTCGTGCGTTCGCCGACCGGCCGGATCGTCCACCCGGACGCCGTGGCGAGCGTGCTCGCCAGGCCGGTCAGCGAACGCGTGCCGGAGTTGGCCAGCCGGACCTCGACCAGAGCGGAGTCGCCGGCCAGGTGGCGTCCTTCGCCGACCACGAGGTCGGCGACCGCGCCGATGATCAGGCCGGAGGCTCGTGAGAGGTGCTCCGCGATCCCGGCGAGACCCTCCTGCAGTCCCGCCGCAGTCTCGGCGTCGAGCCGGCCCTGGTCGGTCTGTACGGTGACCCAGCCCTGCAGTGCTGCTACCTGAGCGAGGCCGCGGTGGATAGCCACGGCCGCCGCTTCGGCGTCCCCCGCGAGCCGGGCCTGCCGGGCGGCGGTCACCTGAGTCGCCAGGTCCGCGGAGACCGCGACCGGGTCGATCCCCGGGTATTCGACCGGCTCCCACGGCCCGTACTTGTCACCCGGCACCTGGTTGCGGGTCCACCACTTCGCGCGGTAGTGGTCCCCGTGATAGGTGATGACATCGCCGGCAAGGAAGATCCGGGACGCCGTCCAGGCAAGCGTGCCGTCCGCTTCGGTGCGGACCTCCTGCCACGGGCCCCAGGGGTCGCCCGGGCGCTGGTTCTTCGTCCACCACGACGCCATCCAGATCGCCCCGTCGTGGGAGACGAGGGCGCCCTCGGTGTAGACCGTCTTCGCCGCCCACGGCGCGGCTGTCGGCGGCGTCACGACGCCCACCTCGGCGAGCACCTCGGACACCGACGCCGCCCCGGCGGCGGCCTCGCCCAGCTCACCCAGGGCGGGGTCGATGCGGAAGTGGTAGCTTCCCGACCCGACCTCGTAGCTCACGATCCCGTCGGTCTCGGCGAGGAACCGCACGCCGACCGCCGCGTCGGCCGTGGTGCCGCCCTCGACGACGGCGTGACGGCTGGTGGCCGGCAGTCGCACCTCGGCGGTGGTGTTGGCCGGCACCGTCACCTGCAGGTCAAGGCCGCTGGGGGTGTCGCGCCAGCTGGTCGCTACCCGTCCGTACCGGGTGTCGAGCCGGAACGTCACATGGTCGATGCCGTCGCCCGGCTCGGGAGCGACGAGCACCTTGCGGTAGCCGGGCTCGAGCGCCGAGATGCCCGCCATGGTGCGGTACATCCATTCGCCCACCGCGCCGTAGGCGTAGTGGTTGAAGGAGTTCATCCCGACGTCGTTGAAGGTGCCGTCGGGATTGATTGAGTTCCAGCGCTCCCAGACGGTGGTCGCGCCCTTGGCGATCTCGTAGCCCCAGGACGGGTAGTCGGAGTGCTGCAGGAGCTTGTAGGCGATGTCGCTCCTGCCGGCCTTCGACAACGCCGGCAGCAGCCCGTCCACGCCCAGGAAGCCCACCGAGAGGTGCCAGTCGCGTCGCTCCAGCGTCTTGACGAACTTCGCGATCACGGCGTCCAGCCGGTCGGCCGGCGCCAGGTCGTTCATCAGGGTGAGGACGTACGAGGTCTGGCTGTTGCTCTTGACCGTCCCGTCGGCGCCGATGAAGGCGTTCTGGAACGCCGTCCGGATCGCCTCGTACCGCGCCTGGTAGGCCTCCGCGTCCGCGGTGCGTCCGACGGCCGCGGCCATCTCCGCGAACTCCCTGGTGGTCTTGGCGACGAACGCGGTGCTCAGCACGTCGGCGGAGGTGGAGTCGTCGAGGTTGAGCCAGTCCAGGTAGCCGCCGGTGGAGCGGATGTGGTTGGTGGAATCGGCCGCCAGGTAGTCGAGGTAGCGCTTCATCATCGAGTAGTTGTCGAGGATCACCTGGGTGTCGCCGTAGGCCCACCACAGCGCGTACGGGACGTGTACCCCGGCGTCCATCCAGCCGGCCGAGCCGTAACCCCCGTCGAACCGGCCGGGCACCACCGGCGCGACGCCAGGCAGCGCCCCGTCGGCGCGTTGGGTGTCGCGGAGGTCCTGCAGCCACTTGGTCAAGAAGGTGTGCGCGTCCATGTTGTAGACGGCGGTGTTGGCGAACACGTTGATGTCACCGGTCCAGCCCATCCGCTCGTCCCGGGCAGGGG
>JAVHXR010000045.1:0-4213 GCA_031119515.1 Propionicimonas sp. | reverse complement strand
CCCCAGACGATGTTGCGGTGCAGCTGGTCGACGAGGTCTGAGTTGGTTTCGAGGCTCGACACGAGGTCGCCGTCGGTGCCCACCACCACGCCGGTGATCGCGGCTGCGTCCGGAGCCTCGGCGAGGCCCGAGATCTCCAGGTAGCGGAAGCCGTGGAAGGTGTAGGACGGAGCCCAGGTCTCCGGCTGGTCGGAGGAAAGGGTGTAGTAGTCGGTCGCCTTCGCGGTGCGCAGGTTGGCGGTGTACAGGCTGCCGTCAGGGTTGAGGACCTCGCCGTGGCGCAGCTTCACGATGTCGCCGCGGCTGCCCCGCACCGTGAGGCGGATGTGACCGACGAAGTTCTGGCCGAGGTCGTAGAGGAAGGTCCCGGCGGTCGGGGTGTCGATCCGGCGGGCGGTGGCGAGTTCCTGGGTGACCCGCACCGGGACGCTCGTCTGTGGCTCGAGGACCGTCTTCGACTCGGTGCCGCGGACCTGCACTGCCGTCCAGGCCGAGGCGTCGAAGGCAGGGTCGGACCAGCCGGCCAACTCGGCCGCGCGGCGGCCGTCGTACTCCTCACCGTCCAGCAGGTCGGCGGAGCGGACCGGACCGTCGGTGGTGCGCCAGGAGCCGTCGGTGACGACGGTGGTGGAGGTGCCGTCGGCGAACTCGACGCGGAGCTGGGCGATCACCGACGTCTGCGAGCCGTAGGTGTTGGCGCCGAACATCGCGATGTTGCCGGCATACCAACCTCTGGCGACCTCGGCCCCGAGGGCGTTGCCGCCGCCGCGCAGCAGGTCGGTGACGTCGTAGGTCTGGTAGTCGATCCGGGTGCGGTAGTCGGTCCAGCCGGGCGCGAGCTCGGCGTCCCCGACCCGCTCGCCGTTCAGGAACAGCCGGTAGACACCGCGGGCGGAGGCGTACACCCGGGCCCGGGCGACCTGCTTGCCGCCCAGGTCGAAGGAGGTACGCAGCAGCGGGGCGGGGTCGTCGGTGCGGTACCAGACCTCGGCGCCTGCGGAGTCGACCCGCAGCGAGCCGTCCACGATGGTGCCGGCCCGGAATGTCCGGTCGCCGGCGGGGAAGGTGGTGTCGACGAGCACCCGTCCGTCGGCCGAGGTGACCTTCAGGTCGTGGACGAGCCCGGTCTCGGCGCCGCTGGTGCGAAACCCCATCACGCCGGGGGTGGTGTGGGTGGCATTGGTTCGGCTGTCGAGCAGGACGCCGTCGACGAAGGTGCGGATCGTGGTGCCGGACACCTCGATCCGGTACCGGTGTTCGGCCGACCAGGAGAAGCCGGCCGGGAACGGGGTCGCGGTCAGCACGCTGTAGCCGGGGTTCTTGACGTGCGGACGGAGGGAGTTCTCGCTCTGGCTGAGCTGCCACATGTAGGCGTGCTCGGTGTCGCGACCACGGAAGTAGACTCCGAGCGCCCCGCCGATCTTCGAGGCGGTGAAGTCGATGGTGTAGTTGCGCCAGGACTCACCGATGCTGGTGGCGGGCGCGCCGATCCAGGACGCCTGCCACTCCGACGGGTCGAGAAGCCCGGTCTCGAAGCTGGCGGTCGCGCTCCAGGACGAGGCCCGGTCGGCCTGGTCCCAGACCCTGACCTGCCAGGCGTAGGAGGTCTGCGAGGTGAGCGCGGGGCCGCCGTAGGCGACCTCGACCGACTCGGGGGAGGCGACCTTGCCGCTGTCCCAGACGTCGGGGGAGTCCAACCGTGCGTCGGTCGACGCCACCCGGATCTGATAGGCGGTCTGCGTGCTGCCGCGGCCGGTGGCCGACAGCTGCCAGCCCAGCCGTGGGGCGGCGCCGTCGATGCCGATCGGGTCGACCAGGCTGTTGGTGCGAAGGCCGGCCACCGTCGGGATGCCGGCGTCCCCGGCTGGAGCGGTGGGTGGGCTGCTGGGGCTCGCCAGGGCTGGTGCCGGCGCCGAGGCGAGACCGAGCGCGAGGGTGAGTGCCGTTCCGGCGACGAGGGTGCGGGGATGACGCATGGATGGCTCCTTTGCCACGACCGGGGGGTAAATCGTTTCAATCCATCGCGCCCCTCAACCTAGTGTCGGTGAATTCCTTGGGTCAAGAGTTGCGGGCTGAATCGTTGCAAGACCGTCAGCGGGAGCGGCGACGGCGTCCCTTCGGGGTTGCGGCAGGCGCAACAACGGCTCCGCGGGGAATTGTCCAGGGCGGGCCTCGGGGCGACTCAGCCCGGTGGAAGGTGCCGGCCGCGGCAGCCGGCGCTGGCTGGACGGTTGTCGGCGACGACGCGGGGAAGTGTCCAGCGAAACGCACCGACCGCCCGCACGGGGGTGCAGGCGGTCGGCGGGGCCGGGCGGGCGAGCCGCCGGGGGTTGGCTGTCAGAGGTCGGCGAGCACGTCCCCGGCCAGGTGGACCTGGTAGCCCATCGCCTCGAACATCGCGGCCTTGGCGACCAGCGCGGCGTCGGCGCTGGCGGCGTCCGGCGCGTAGGCGACGTTCAGGTGGTTGGCCTTGTGGCGGGCCATCAGCTGGTCGCGGTCCACGCCGTGCAGGACGGCGTTCATGATCGGCCACTCCGGGTTGGTGGCGTTGAGGCGGCGGTCCACCTCTTCCTTCGGCATCTCGATGCAGGTGCCGCGGCCGAGGTCGACGTGCAGCACGCCGTCCATGATGAAGACCCGGGACCAGACGATCTCGCCCGGCTTGGAGACGCCGGACAGGGTGCCGCCGCCGAGCGGGAAGAAGTAGTACGACTGCCGCATCGAGTACGCCTTGTCGTACCCGCCGAGGTGGGATGCGGGAACCGAGCCCGAGATCTCCAGTACCCAGACGAAGTCGTCGCCCCACTGGTCGCCCCAGCGGACGTCGTGCAGCGTGGTTGCCGGGTCGAGCCCCATCGCCGTCCAGATCCGGTTGGTGACCAGCGCGTCGATCGCGACGCCCTCGTCCACCTCGTTGGCGCACGGCACGGCGGCACCCTCGTAGAGCACGCGGGAGCCGTCGCGGGAGGTGACCGGCGGGCGGTCGACATTGTTCAGCAGCCCCTCGACCAGGTCGGAGGCGGGGACCATGTCCTTCAGCCCCTGCTGGTACTGGATGCCCACAACGTCCGCGCCGAAGTCGTCGGCCATCCGGACCGCCGCGACGTACATCTTCATCTGCTGGTGCAGCTGCTCGTCGGTGAGGTTCTCCTTCCAGTCGCCGTCGTTGTTGACGTGGAAGGTGAGGCCGGCCTCGTCCAGCCAGGTGCGGACGGCAGCGGCCTCCTCGTCGGAGGTCTTGTTCATCTCGGCGACGAGCGCGGACTGGGAGAGCCGCTCCTTGTAGATGCCGGCCGGGTTCATCAGCTCGTCGTCGATCAGGGCGTTGTACATGCCCATGCAGTACTCGTCGAAGACAGCGATGATCGCCTTGTCCTCCTTGAGCTGGGCTGCCAGCGCCTCGCCGAGCCGCTTCTCCTCGGAGTCGGGCAGCGCGGGGAGGTCGCGGACGTGCGAGGTGTCGTGGACGATCGCGCCGGTCTCGATCCACTCGGCCAGCTTGGTGCGGGCCCATTCGTCGGTGAAGTCCTTGCTCCACAGCGTGGCGTGCTTGATGCCGGCCTTGACCATCGAGCCGTGCAGGTTGAGCATGCCCACCAGGCCGGGGAAGTCGCCGGCGAAGTTGGCGACGAGCAGGATCGGCCCCTGGTGGTCGCGCAGGCCGTGCAGGACGTGGTGGCTGTACTGCCACACGGCCTCGACAACGACCAGCGGGGCATCCTTCGGGACGCTCTTGAACACCTGGCGGCCGTAGTGCTGGCTGTCGATGAAGCCGTGGCCGGTGGCGGGGTTGACGCCGTGGGCGCGCTTGACGCTCCAGCCCAGGGACTCGACGGCGGCGGCGAACTCGCCTTCCACCTGCTGCTGCATCGCCCAGGTCTTGACGTTGGTGGTGAGACGGAGGTCGCCGTTGGCAATCGTGTAGACGGTCTTCGGCTCGGCTGCCGGCCGCGGGGTGATTTCCGGGAACGTGTAGGTGGTCACTGCTTCTCCTAGCGGGTGGTTGAGCCCGTCCCGCCAGCGCCAGGCAGCAATGCCCGGCAGCGGTGACGCGCTGGATTCAGAATCTCAGCAATCGATTTCAGAGTCAAGGTGGAAGGGCTGTGAACCGGCCCTCCTGACGCCCCGATCCGGTGCCGTCCCGGCACCCCTCGAACCCCCGTCGCCGAGGGCCTGTGCTCGGGGGGTGGCTGTCGGTGGTGGGGGTTGGCTG
>JAVHXR010000486.1 GCA_031119515.1 Propionicimonas sp. | reverse complement strand
CCAGCAGGGCGAACTGGCGGGGGACGTGCACCCCGCGCGGGGTGGGTTAGCCGCCGGCCTGCCCGGGGCCGAACGGCTTCTCGAAGCTGCCGAAGAACAGCGAGAGGGTGGAGCTGATGGCGTCCCACAGCGGCGGGCCGTCGCCAGGGCAGGGCAGGTAGCCGGCGAAGGCGAGCGGAGCAGCGCTGACCGCGGCCCACGCCGAGACCAGCAGCGGGATCCTGCGTCCGGTGGTGCGGGCGGGTGCGGTGACGAGCACGAGGACGAGAGCGGCCGCCCCGAGCGCGATCGTGACTCCCATCGCGAGCAGCGAGCCGGGCTCGGCGAGAGCAGCCGCCCACGGTGGCGCGGGATCGCGCAGCCCGGGATCGAAGGCCGTCGCCGCCAGCCACGCCAGCTGGGCGGCGTAGCCGACCACGACCAGCCAGGCCAGCAGGCGCGGCCCGTTGCCGCGGCCGGCCGGGGTGGCGTCCATGGAGCCTCCTGCCTGGCGGGATCGTGGCACGCACGATACCGAGGGCGGGTGGGCGCGGCAGTGCGAGCAATTGCCTCCGCGTTGCTCAGGGCAGCGGCGGGGCGGTGGATTCCCTGACCACCAGCCGGGTGGCGAGCTGGACGTGGCGGGTCGGCGGCTCCTCGCCGCGGAGCATCGCGAGCAGCAGCTGCGTCGCGGTCTGCCCGATCTCGTGCAGCGGCTGGGCGATGGTCGTCAGCGCGGGGAGGGCGACGGCCGCCTCGGGGATGTTGTCGAAGCCGACCACCGACAGGTCCTGTGGCACCCGCAACCCGATCGACTGGGCCACCCGCATCACCTGGATCGCCATCAGGTCGTTCGCGGCGAAGATCGCAGTCGGACGGTCGACCCGCCCCAGCAGCTCCCTGGCGGGGAGTTCGCTCGTCTCCATCCGGAAGCCGCCGGCGCGCACCAGGTCGGGGTCGACGCGCAGGCCAGCGTCAGCCATCGTCCTGCGGTAGCCCTCCTCCCGCAGCCGGGCCGACTCCAGGTCGGGACGCCCGCCGAGGAAGCCGATCCTGCGGTGCCCGAGGTCGACCAGGTGACCGACCGCCGCCCGGGTCCCCGCGAGGTTGTCCGAGTCGACGGTGGGCAGGTCGGACGGGCCGGTGTGCGGGTCGACCGCGACGACCGGGATCCGGTAGTTGCCGTCGACGATCGTCGGTGTGACGAGCAGCGCGCCGTCGATCAGGGTGCCGCTGAGCCGGGAGAGCGAGCGCCGCTCCCAGCCGACCTGGGATTCGGCGGTGCCGCCGCCGGAATAGGCAAGGAGCTGGTAGCCGCTGTCCCGCGCGGCCGCCGAGACGCCCTTGAGCAGCTCTGTGCTGAACGGCTCGAACTCCGCGACCAGGACTCCGATCAGCCCGGTGCGGTGCGAACGCAGGCTGCGGGCCACGATGCTGGACTCGTAGCCGAGCTCTTCGATCACCTCGCGGACCCGCTCCGCGGTCTGTCGGGCGACGCCGTAACGGTCGTTGATCACCTTCGAGACGGTCGCCACCGAGACCCCGGCGGCACGGGCCACGTCGGTGATCGTCGCGCGTCGAGGCGTCTCCACAGCGCTAGCGTAGCGATCTCGAAAACGTTGTCGATAACGGTTGCGAGTCCGGCCGGAACTGCAACCGGATCGAGACCTTCCGCCGCTTGTCGGCCGGGATACGGGGGTCGCCGCCCGCCCCGATAGTTTCGGTAATATGCTCGGGACGTGTCGAACGAAGCCGCCGCCGGGAGGGTGACCCTGGCCAGGGTCGCAGAGGAGGCGGGAGTCTCGCTCGCCACCATCTCGAAGGTCCTCAACGGCCGGCCGGACGTCGCCGCCGCCACCCGCGAGAGGGTTGAGGGGCTGCTCGCCGAACGTGGCTATGAGCGCAGGCTGGGCGCCGCCGGATCGCGGGGCGAACTCCTCGAACTGGTGTTCCACGAACTGCAGGACGTCTGGTCGATGGAGATCATCGCCGGCGTCGAGCGGGTTGCGCAGAGCCATGGCCTGTCGGTGGTGCTGACCGCAAGCGGCACCCGCCACGCGCCCGATCCGGAGTGGATCGAGGGCGTGATGCGCCGGCGCCCGGTGGGGATCGTGCTGGTGTTCTCGGATCTCGCGCCGCAGTACCGGGCCCAGCTGGAGGCGCGGTCGATCCCGTTCATCATCATCGACCCTGCGGGCGACCCGGCCCCCGACGTCCCGTCGGTCGGGTCGGCCAACTGGTCCGGAGGGCTTCAGGCCACCCGGCACCTGATCGAGTTGGGGCACCGGCGGATCGCCGCGATCACCGGCCCCGAGGACATGATGTGCTCGCTGGCCAGGGTGGACGGATACCGGACCGCGATGAACGCCGCCGGGCTGCCGATCAGCCCCGACTGGATCCGGTTCGGTGACTTCCACGTCGACGGCGGCCGTAGTTGCGGGCAGGAACTGCTTACCCTCGCCGACCCGCCGACGGCGATCTTCGCCGGCAGCGACCTGCAGGCGCTCGGCGTCTACGAGGTCGCCCGGGGGCTCGGCCTGCGGGTCCCCGAGGACCTCTCTGTGGTCGGCTACGACGACATCAAGGTCTCGGAGTGGGTCAGCCCGAGGCTGACGACCGTCCACCAGCCGCTGCGACGGATGGGCGCAGAGGCGGCTCGGATCGTGATCGGGATGGCGCGGCAC
>JAVHXR010000485.1 GCA_031119515.1 Propionicimonas sp. | reverse complement strand
ACACCGGCGGGAACAACCCGGGGACGGCGATGCTCGCCCGCAGCGCCTCGCCGAGCGGGCCGTGGGCGAGGACCACCTGTCGCCGGGTCCAGAGGTCGGTGGTGACCGCGCCGAACCGCAACGGGAGCGTCTCGATCGCGCGGTCCACTCCTGTCCGGGCGAGCGTCGCCTCCAGGACGCGGGAGTCGAAAAGGCCCAGCCGCAGGGCTGGGCTGAGCCGCCCGAAGTCGGCCCAGCGAGCCTCCAGCACCAGCGACTCGATGGTGTCCAGGCCCAGTCCGGCCGCGTAACCGGCGCCGACCAGGGCACCCGCGCTCGTGCCGGCGACGAACTCCGGCCGCAACCCCCTGGCCTCCATCGCCTGCAGGACACCGAGGTGGGCAGCTCCCAGCGCGGCTCCCCCGCCGAGCGCGATCCCCAGTCCCGGAGTCCTCACGGCCGGCCCGGCCCGACCGGCGGTCGCGGCGGCAGCGGCTCGGCGCGGCCGGGGTTCAGCCCGTCCAGCAGCAGGCTCAGGTAGCGCCGCCGGCTGGTCGGCTCGGCATCGAGCAGGCCGGGCCCGGTGACCAGCATCGCGAGCAGCGCCGGCAGGTCGTCCGCATCGAGGTCGGGCCGGAGGTTGCCGGCCAGCCGGGCCCGGGCGACGGCATCGGCCAGGCGCCGGTCCCGTGCCAGGAAGTGTGCGGTGACGTCCGTGGGGTTGCCGATGGACGCCACCACACCACGCTCACGGTGGAGCAGGTCGACCAGGCGCTCGGCGACCGCGAGCAGGTCGGCGCGCGGGGCGTCGCCCTCGGCGAACCTCGCCAGCAGCGGCTCGACCTCCTCGTCGAACACCTGCTCCAGCACGGCCCGCGCCAGGACCTGCCGGTTGGGGAAGTGCCGGTACAGGGTCGCGATCCCGACCCCGGCTTCCTGGGCGATCCGGTTCAGGCTGGCCGCGGTCGGCTCGCCGAGCAGGCGCCGTGCCGCGGCGAGGATGCGTCCGATGCTCGAGCGGGCATCGGTGCGAAGCGAGCCCCGCACCTCCGGGGAACCAACTGATAGCACGCTATCAATATGATAGTGCGCTATCGATTAGTCAAGTTTGTCCTGCCACCGGCGGCCCGGGCCGGATCAGGGCCCGGACCGGTCGATCCGCTGCGCCAGCGCGACGGTGATACCTTCCGGCCCCCGGATGTACGCCATCCGCCAGATCCCCTCATACTCCCCGACGCCCCCGACCAGGTCATGGCCGCGGCCGGCGGCCCACTCCAGCGTCGCGGCCAGGTCGGCGACCTCGAACGCGACGCTGCGCAGGCCGATCTCGTTCGCCGGGGCCGCCGGCCTGCCCGGCAGGTGGTCGGGTCGGTCGAAGCTCGACAATTCGAGCCCGGTGCCCCCCTCGGGCGGCCGGAACATCACGATCTCCGTCCGGGAGCCCGGGATGCCGATCACGGTGTCGATGAACTCGCCCTCCACCACCGTCCGGCCCTCGATCTCCAGGCCCAGCCCGAGGAAGAACTCTGTGGCGGTGGCGAGGTCGGCGACAGTGACGCCGACGTGGTCGAAGCGGGGTGGGGTGGGCATGCCCCCATCCTCGGACGACTGGGGGCAGCCGGCAAGGGGCGGCCGGCCGCTGCCCCGCTCCGCCGGGACGGTCCGCTCAACCCTTGATCGCGTAGCGCAGGAAGACGGCCCCCGATCCGAAGCGCTGCACCTCGGTCAGCTCGAGCGACAGGCCCAGCCCGGCCGGCAGGAATCGCGTCCCGCCGCCCACCACCACGGGGAGGACGAGGAGGGTCAGCTCGTCGACCAGTCCCGCGCGCAGCATGCCTGCCGCGAGCGCCGCCCCGGCCACCCCGACGTCGGCCGTCGTCGACTCCTTCAGGGCGCGGACGGCATCCGGGTCGAGCCGGCGCTCGACCCGCGTCCGCGGACGGCCCGGGTCCTCGAGGGTCGTCGAGTACACCACTTTCTCGGCTGCCCGCCAGATCGGCACATACTCCACGATGAAGTCCGGCAGTCCGACGAGGAAGGAGTCGTCCTCCCACACCCGCATCGTCTCGTACATCCTGCGCCCGAGCAGGTAGGTCCCGACCCGGCTCTCCCGGGCGTTGACGAAGCGAGAGGTCTCCTCGTCGGGAACCGTCCAGTCGATCGTCCCGTCCGGCCCCGTCACATACCCGTCCAGCGAGGTCGAAAGCCCGTACACCAGCGTGCCCATGCGCCCAGTATCGGCGAACCCCTCCGGGATGCTCCAGGGTCTCCTGCGGGGGCCTCGGGTCGTCCCGCGTGCCGGGTCGGTGAGGCCGGGAGACCGGTCAGTCGTAGGTGTCGGTCCAGGACGCGATGTCGACGCCGTGGTTGTCGGGCGACGCCAGCGACCACCAGGCCGGCGCGTGGGAGTCGTCGGCGAGCCTGCCTCCGGCGGCGAGCGCGGCCTCCACCCGTGCCCGGGCCCGCTCGGCCGGCACGAAGACGTCGAAGTGCGTCCGTCCCCGACCTGGGGAGTCGCCGGTGATGGGGTTGAAGGCGAGCTGGGGCCCGCAACGAAGCGGGTCGACAGCGTCGGTGTCGCCGAACGACGCGTAGCCGAGCGCGGCGTTGAAGAACGGCCGGACGTCGGTCAGGGAGTGCTCGGCGACATAGATGGCGGCGCCGCCGTACTCGCCGCCCAGGGCGA
>JAVHXR010000484.1 GCA_031119515.1 Propionicimonas sp. | reverse complement strand
TTCCTGCAGCGTGCGCGAGCCCTCGTCATGGATGCCGCGGCGGCCCATGTCGATCGCCTCGATCTTGTCGGGCGTCGCCGTGCGGATCGCCTGGTAATAGCTGTCGCAGATCATGAAGTAGTCCTTCACGATCCGCCGGAACGGCGTCAGCGACAGCAGATGCGCGACCACGGGCGCGCCGTCCCGCAGCTGCTGGAGGACACCAGGCAGGCTCTGCAGCGCGCGTGGGCGAGCCGAACGGACTCCACCGGCCGTTAAGCTGGGCCCGTGGCCGGCGAACCCTACGACACGACCCGGGTCTGGACGCTCCCGAACATCCTGAGCTTCCTCCGCCTGCTCGGCGTGCCGTTGTTCCTGTGGCTGCTGCTGGTCCGGGAGAACGATGTCTGGGCGGTGGTCGTGCTGGCCGTCGGCGGTGCCACCGACTGGCTGGACGGCTACCTGGCCAGGAAGTGGAACCAGCGCTCGCGGCTGGGGCAGGTGCTCGACCCGCTCGCCGACCGGCTGTACACCCTCGCGACCCTCGTCGGCTTCGCGTTGCGGGATATCGTGCCGTGGTGGCTGGTGGTGATCCTGGTCAGCCGCGACGTCGTCATGGCGCTGGCGATCTGGCCCCAGCTGCGTCGCCGCGGCTTCTTCAGCCTTCCGGTCCACTTCCTGGGCAAGGCGGCCACCTTCATGCTGCTCTACTCGTTCCCGCTGGTGCTGCTGGGCTCCGGCGACGACCCGTGGCAGCTCCTCTTCCGCGTGGTCGGCTGGGCGCTGGTGCTGTGGGGCACCCTGCTCTACTGGTCGGCCGGTGCGCTGTACCTGCGCCAGGGCTTCGATGTGATCCGCCGGTTCCCGCCGCTCGCCCCGGCGTCCGGTGGCAGCTTGCCATGACGGCTCCCCGGGCCGCCCGCCGGGTGGACGAGAGCATGGACCTGCTCAACAACATCGTCCGGGCCCCGATCGATCCCGACTACGCGACCGCCCCGCCGTCCCCGCCAGGACCCCGCCGGTCGCTGGTGGTGGCGGTCGTCCTGCTCGTGTTCGGCCTGATGGCCGGGACCTCGCTGGCCTCCACCCTGCGGGCGGCGCCCCAGGTGCAGCAGGAGCGCGCCGAGCTCCAGGAGCGGGTCGACCAGGCCGGCCGGCGGGTGGACGAGTTGAGGCAGGAGTCGGCCCAGCTCAGCCGCGGCAACCAGGAGCTGTCCGGATCCGGTGCGGGGGTGGACGACGCCACCCGCGCCGAACTCGCCGCGCTCGAGGCCGCGACCGGGGTCGGTGCGGTCACCGGACCGGGCGTCCTGGTGGTGGTCGACGACGGCGACCCGGCCGACCGCCAGGCGCAGATCGTCGACGCCGACCTGCGGCAGCTGGTCAACCAGCTGTGGCACAGCGGCGCGGAGGCGGTCGCCATCAACGGCCACCGGCTCAGCTCGCGCACCGCGATCCGCGGCGCCGGGGACGCGATCACCGTCGACTACCGCTCGCTGACCCGGCCCTATCGGGTGGAGGCGATCGGCGACGCCGACGCGATGATCGCCCAGTTCCCGTCGTCCTCCGGCGGGCAGTGGTGGTCGTACCTGCGCCAGAACTACGGTGTCGGTTTCGAACTGACCCGGGCGGACTCCCTGGCACTGGGGGCGGATCCCGAGCTACGGGTCGACCGGGCGGAGCCCGGCCGATGAGGACAGGGGGAGCCTGATGTACGCGATCCTCGGCCTGGTGATCGGGGTGGCACTGGGGGTGTTCCTCCAGCCGACCGTCCCTGCCTTCCTGCAGCCGTACCTTCCGATCGCCATCGTGGCGGCCCTCGACGCGATCTTCGGTGGGCTTCGCGCCTACCTCGAACGGACCTTCAGCGACCGGGTGTTCGCGGTGTCGTTCGTCTCCAACGTGCTGATCGCCGCGCTGATCGTGTGGGTCGGTGACCAGATCGGCGTCGGTGCGCAGCTGTCCACCGCCGTGGTCGTGGTGCTGGGGATCCGGATCTTCACCAACGCCGCCGCGATCCGGAGGACGCTGTTCCGTGCCTGACTCCCCGGCCGGCCGCAGCCCGCGCGAACTCGCCCGGGCGCTGGTGCGTCCCTCCCGCACCCACCTGCTGGTGGCGGTGATCCTGCTGCTGTGCGGCCTGGTGATCACGATGCAGGTCCGCAGCAAGTCTGCCGAGCAGGACTACTCGAGCCTGCGGCGCACCGAACTGGTGGCGATCCTGGACGACCTGACCGCCGAGTCGCGGCGGCTCGAGGCCGAGATCGCGGAACTCCGGAACACCCAGCAGCAGCTCCGCTCCGGTGCCGACCGGCAGCAGGTGGCGCTCGCCGAGGCCGAGCGTCGTCGCAGCATGCTGGCGATCCTCGGGGGGACGGCGCCGGCGACCGGGGAGGGTGTCCGGGTGGTGATCGCCGACCCGAACCGGCTGGTGGGGGAGTCGACCCTGCTGAACGCCATCGGTGAGCTGCGCGACGCCGGCGCCGAGGTGATCGAGGTCAACGACAGCGTCCGGGTGGTGGCGTCCACCTGGATCCAGGCCCGCGGTGGTGACCTGGTGATGGACGGCACCACCCTGGAGCGCCCGCTCGTCCTGGAGGCGATTGACCGTGTGCGGGCCGCCGCGGCGAACTCGCCGGTCGCGGTGGGCATCCTCGCCCGCGACCCGGAGGCAGCGCGGCACTGGCGCACCAAAGGCATTCAGTAC
>JAVHXR010000483.1 GCA_031119515.1 Propionicimonas sp. | reverse complement strand
GGACGAGTGGCACTACGCGTTCACCAACACCCTCCCGCGGGCGGACGCCGACGCCGCTCACGACCGGTACGCGATCGCGGCACCGGGCAACTGGGTGTGGGCCTACGGCCTGCTCGCCAACTTCCGGCCGGGCCCGCAGGAGACGTGGGTCGACTACTCCGCCGACCGCGCCCCGCTGTTGTTCATCGCCGGCGGCGAGGACCACATCATGCCGCCGGCGGTGAACAGGTCGAACGCCCGGCACTGGGAGAAGTCGCCCGCTGTCACCAGCTACAAGGAGTTCGCAGGCCGGGACCACTGGACCTGCGCGGCCCCGGGCTGGGAAGAGGTCGCCGACTACGCCCTGGACTGGGCGCTCGCCAACGCCCAGGCCCCATCGGTCACCCGCTGACGCCGGCTTCGCCCACGGCAGGAGGTGTCGCGATGCTCGTCACCCGGATCGGCGGTCCCACCGTCGTCGTCGACCTGGCGGGCTGGCGGATCCTGGTGGACCCGACCTTCGACCCGCCCGGGCGGACCTACGGGTTCGGCCTGGGAACCTCGAGCACGAAGACGCTGCCGCCGGCGGTCCCGGCGCAGGAGCTGGGCCCGATCGACCTGGTGCTGCTGAGCCACGACCATCACGCCGACAACCTCGACGACCTCGGTCGCGAGCTGCTGGGCGCAGCCGGGCGGATCGTCTCCACCAGGTCGGCGGTCGGCCGCCTCGGGCTGCCCGGCGTGACCGGGCTGCGGCCCGGGCAGAGCACCGTCCTCGACGCGGTCGGCCGAGCCCCACTGGAGGTCACGGCCACGCCGTGCCGTCACGGGCCTCCGTTCAGCAGGCGGATCGTGGGCGACGTCATCGGCTTCGCGGTTCGCAGGCCCGGGGCCGCGCGGTACGACCTGTGGGTGTCCGGCGACACCGTCTGGTACCGGGGGCTGCGCCAGGTCGCGCGCCGCATCGACGTCGACGTGGCGGTGGTCAACGCCGGCGGGGTCCGCTTCGGCATCACCGGACCTGTCACCTACTCCCTGACGGGAGCCGACGCCGTCCGACTGATCGAGGAACTGCGGCCGCGGGTCGCCGTCCCGGCCCACTACGACGGCTGGTCCCACTTCGCCGACGGACTCGGCGGCTTGCGCCGGGCGGTCGAACGGGCGTCCCCGGACACCCGTTCGCGGATCCGCTGGCTCTCCGACGGCGTCCCCACAGAACTCTGACCCACCCACCCCCAACCCGACAGGAGACAGTCATGTCAGTCACCACACGACGCCGGAGGGTCGGTGCCGCCATCGCCGCCCTGGCCCTGGCCGTCATCGCGCTCGGGCTCCCGCCCCTGGCCGCCACCGCACAGACCCCTGCGTCCCACCCGCTGCCGGTCGCCAAGCCCACCCCGCCCGGTCCGAAGCCGGCAGCCAGACCCACCGTCGTGCTGGTCCACGGCGCCTTCGCCGACTCCGGCGGCTGGTCGATCGTGGCGGCCGCGTTGCAGGCCGACGGGTACCCGGTGCTGGCGTTCTCGAACCCGCTGCGGGGCATCGCCCACGACAGCGCCTACCTGAAGGACTTCCTGAGCACGATCACCGGACCGATCGTCCTGGTCGGCCACTCCTACGGCGGCGCGGTGATCACCAACGCCGCCACCGGCAACCCCCAGGTGAAGTCGTTGGTCTACATCGCCGCGTACGCCCTCGCGGAGGGCGAGTCGGTGGCAGCGGCCAACGAACTCGGCGGCGGGCACACGGAGGTGACCGACCACCTCGTCATCCGCCCGTTCCCGGGCGCCGCCGAAGGGGACGCGGACGCCTACATCGATCCGGCGTACTTCCCTGACCTGTTCGCCCAGGACGTGCCGAAGCCGCTCGCGAAGACCATGGCCGTCAGCCAGCGTCCGGGGGCGTTCGCCTCGCTGGTGACCCCGTCCGGCGTCCCCGCCTGGAAGTCGATCCCCAGCTGGTACCTGGTCGCATCCAGGGACCGCATCATCCCGCCCGAGGCCGAGCGCGCGATGGCAGCCCGGGCAAAGGCCAGGACCGTGGAGATCAAGAGCTCGCACGTCCCGATGATCAGCCACCCCCTGGCTGTCCTCTCCCTCATCAAGGCCGCCTCGAAGTAGGGCATCCACGGCTGGGCTGGCGCGGCACCGCGCCAGCCCAGCTGGGCCGCCGCGTCCTCCAACGCGCCGGGACGCCGGGACCGGACCGCTGGGTGTGTCTTTCGCTACCCCCGCGACCTCAAAGTCGTTCGCGGGCGACCGGCCCTGTCTCGCCACCGTCGCCGCCGCTCATGGAACCCCGGCGTCAGCCACTCTTCGCTCGGCTTGCGCGATACTGAGCACTAGCGTCGAAACCACGCGGATATGAGCAGCCTGGAGGATTGATCAGATCTCCAGGCTGGAGGGCCGGTCGGCCGTCCAGCAGAACGACATGAGGAGTGGATCTTGATCCGTACGGCCGCCATCGGCACGAGCATGATCAGCCATCGGTTCGCCGCGGCGGTCCAGCAGGTACCAGGCATCGAACTCACCTGCGTGTACTCGCGCGATGCCGAACGCGCTGCTGCCGTCGCCACGGAACTGGGTGCCGCGTGGTCCTCACCCGACCTGTCGGAGGTGCTCGCCTCGGACGCGATCGACGCGGTCTATGTCGCGTCGCCCAACACGGTTCACCACGAGCAGGTGCTGGCCGCCATCCGCGCGGGCAAGCACGTCC
>JAVHXR010000044.1 GCA_031119515.1 Propionicimonas sp. | reverse complement strand
GCCGCGTCCTCACCCCTGGGCAGACCCGGGAGTGGGTGGAGGCCGCGCGCGAGGTCGGCGCGGTGCTGGCCAGCGACGAGTGCTACGGGGAGTTCGGCTGGGACGCCGAGCCGGTCTCCGTCCTCCATCCCGAGGTCAACGGCGGGACCCCGCAGGGGCTGCTGGCCGTCCACTCGCTGTCCAAGCGGTCGAACCTCGCCGGCTACCGGGCGGGCTTCGTCGCCGGTGACCGGGCGCTGGTCGGAGAGCTTCTCGAGGTTCGCAAGCACGCCGGCATGATGCTGCCGGCGCCGGTGCAGGCAGCGATGGCGGCCCTGCTCGGCGACACCGCGCACGTCGCCGAGCAGCGCGAGCGCTACCTGCGCCGACGTGCCCTGCTGCGTCCCGCGCTGGAGGCGGCCGGCTACCGCGTCCACCACTCCGAGGGCTCGCTGTACCTGTGGTGCACCCGGGGCGAGGACTGCCGCAGCAGCGTCGACCGGCTGGCCCGGCTCGGCATCCTGGTCGCGCCCGGCGATTTCTACGGCCCGGCGGGACGCGAGTTCGTCCGGATCGCGCTCACCGCGGTCGACGAGAGGGTCGAAGCGGCCGCCCGGCGGCTGCTCGCGGCTGCCTGAGAGTTCCCGAAGCGTTCTCCGGTTGCGGTTCCGCTCCCGGTCCCGCCAGCCCACCATGGAGGGATGCGGATCCGACGCCTCGGCGGCTGGGCGGCGCTGTGCGCGCTGGCCGGCTCGCTCTGGCTGCCGGCGACCCCCGCCGCCCAGGCGGCGCCGGCGGAGGCCCGCCACCCGATGCCCGCCGCCGACGGCGGGGCGATGTTGTGGCCGACCCGGACCGCCGTCACCGGCCCTTCCGGCCAGCAGCTGGTGCGCTACGGCTTCGTCGACACCTCCGGCCGGCGGGTGGCGCCACCCCGCTACCACCGCTACACCTACTGCCTCGACGACGCCGGGCGTCCCGCCCGGGTGGTGGCCGGCCGCGGTACCGGGGCCGACGTCCTCGACCTCTCCGGCACGGTGGTGGCGACCCTGCCGGGCGTGGCGGTCAGTTGCCTCGGCACGAGCTACGCCATCGTCGTGCCGAGCGACCGGTCGACGGCCGCCGTGGTGGACCTGACCAGCGGTGCGATCCTGCTCCCGTCCGCCACCGGACGCGGCATCGCGGCGGTCGACGCGGCCACCGTCAACGTCTCCGAGGCCGGCGGTGAGTACTTCCTCGACCTGGCCTCGGGACGGCGAACCCCGCACCCGGGCAGGGTGACGCAGGCCAGGCTCCAGGCAGGGGTGCCGGGCGTCCCCGCCGTGGTGCCGGCCGCCGCCGGTGGCGCAGCCAGGTTCGGCTACCTCGGACGGGACGGCCGCTGGCTGGCCGCCCCGACCTTCGATCGGGCGACGGCTTTCACCCAGGGCCACGCCGTGGTCACCACGGCAGGGGTGTCGACCTTCCTGGACGCCGGGCTGCGCCCTGTCGGCGGCAGCTGGGACCGGGTCGAGCCGGTGGCTGCCGGCAACGGGCGGATCGCCGGCTACCAGGTCGAGTCGGACGGTCGCGTCGGGCTGCTCGACGCCGACCTGTACCCGGTGGTGCAGCCCGGCGCGGGCGTGATCGTGTGCCCGGCGGCGGCCGGTGGAGCCTGCAGCGTGGGTGCCGCCGACGGCAGCGCGAGCCTGGTGGTGCTGCCCGGGGGCGGGATCGCGCCGCTGCCGTCCGGTCTCACCCTTCCCGTAGGCCCGTCGTTGGTCGTCGATGGCGGCACCGCGACGCGGGTGCAGTCGCTGGTCACCGGGAGGATGGTGGGGCTGCCCGCCCAGACGACCTGTCGAGGTGCCGGAGACGCGTTCGCCGCGTGCCGGACGCGGTCCGGGCAACCCGACGTGGTGATCGGTGCCGACGGGGAGCGGACGCCGTTCGAGGAGGTCAGGGCGGTGCCCGATCCCGACCCCGCGGTGGCGCGGGTGAGCTACTACTGGGTGCAGGCGGGTCGCTACCAGGGGTTCATCGACGCCCGCGGTGCGTGGCTCTACCGCGAGCGCCGGCCCACCACCCTGGCGGAGTAGCCCGTCCTACCCGGTGAAGACCAGGGTGACCCGGGTCGGGCCGGCGGCGGTACCGGGACCGTGCCAGCCCGCCAGCCCCCACGGGTCGTGGCGCCAGGTCCACTTCCCGACGGCTACGCTGTCCAGCCCGTAGCGCTCCGTCCCCGCCACCGCGACCTGGGCGACCGACCAGGCGGTGGCGGCGTCCTCGGCCTCCACCGTCACGCCGTCGCCGTCGCGCTCGACCTGGACGGTCTTGCCGAAGGTCTGCTTCAGGTAGCCGGCCATCCCGTCGGGGTCGGCGGCACCGGGGGAGCGGATCGTGCAGCTGAACGCCGCCGGGGTCTGGCCGGTCAGCGCGCTGGCCAGCGTCCGCGCGTTGTCCACGTGCTTGCGGTAGGCCTCGGGGTGCGCGCTGCGCTGCACCGCCTGTGCGACGTCGTTGATGTCACCGTCCGCCCAGCCCTCCACCTTCACCAGCGCCTTGTAGAACTGGGTCGCGGAGTACCAGGGGTCCATGATCTCCTCCTCGGTGCCCCAGCCCTGTGAGGGACGCTGCTGGAACAGCCCGAGGGAGTCGGAGTGGCCGTAGTCGAGGTTCCGGATGCCCGACTCCTGGTAGGCGGTGGCGAGCGCGATGCTCGCGGCGCGAGGCTCCAGGCCGCGCTTCACCGACACCCCCGAGATCAGGGCGGCGTAGTAGGCCTGCTCGGGGCTGATCGTGGTCGACCTGCCGCCGGCGGTGGCCACGCAGCGGTCGGCGATCGGGAGCGGGACCTTGTTGTAGGTGGCCCACCACACCACCCCGCCGATCGCGACGAGCCCGAGGACGGACACGATGGCGACGGCGGTGACCGCCCGCTGGAGGCCGCTGCGCTGGCGCCAGGGCCGCCTAGTTGGCATGCAGCTCCGCGTTCAGGGCGACGCCGATCCCGGCGCGGCGCCGGGCCTCGACCGCCCCGGTCACGGAGTTGCGCAGGAACAGCAGCCCGGACTGGCCGGACAGCGACGCCGCCTTCACCAGCCCACCGTCGATCAGCACCTTGGTGCCGGCGGTGACGTAGAGCCCCGCCTCCACCACGCAGTCGTCCCCGAGGGAGATCCCGAGCCCGGACTCGGCCCCCAGCAGGCAGCGCTCGCCGACCGTGATCTGCTCCTTGCCGCCGCCGGACAGCGTCCCCATGATCGAGGCTCCGCCGCCGACGTCGGTGCCGTCTCCGATCACCACGCCCGCAGAGATCCGTCCCTCGACCATGGACGTGCCGAGCGTCCCGGCGTTGTAGTTGACGAAGCCCTCGTGCATCACCGTGGTGCCGGCGGCGAGGTGGGCGCCGAGCCGGACGCGGTCGGCGTCGGCGATCCGGATACCGGTCGGGACCACGTAGTCGACCATCCTGGGGAACTTGTCGACGCCGAAGATGGTGAGGTGGCCGCGGACGCTGCGCAGCGCCAGCCGGACGTCCTCGAAGCCGTCCACGCCACAGGGGCCGTGGTTGGTCCAGACCACGTTCGGCAGCACCGAGAAGATGCCGTCGAGGTTGATCGTCCGCGGTGCGCAGACCCGGGCGCTGAGCAGGTGCAGCCGCAGGTAGGCGTCCGGGACCGACGCCGGCGGCGCGTCGAGGTCGATCTCGACCAGGACCACCGCGGTCGTGGTGCCTCGCTCGTCGTCGGTGCGGCCGGCCGCCACCAGGCCCGCCGGGGCGGGGCTGCCGTCGTGGCCGCCCAGGGCGGGTGCCGGGAACCAGGTGTCGAGCACCTGTCCCGAGCTGTGGGTGGTGGCGAGGCCCCAGGCGGAAGCGGGTCTGGTCATGGCGCCAGCGTACCTGCGGCCCCCGTAGGCTTCGGACATGAGCCTGCAGCCGTACGGCGACCTCGTCGAGCTGTTTCGCGCGATCGTCGACATCGAATCGGTGAGCGGCAACGAGGCGCCGCTGGCCGACGCCGTCGGGGCGGCGCTGGACGGCCTCGACCACCTCGCCGTGGTCCGGGACGGGGACACGCTGATCGCCCGCACCGAGCTGGGCCGCGCGGAGCGGGTGGTGATCGCCGGCCACCTCGACACCGTCCCGGTCGCCGGCAACCTGCCGTCCCGGCTGGAGGACGGCGTGGTGCACGGCCGCGGCAGCGTCGACATGAAGGGCGGGATCGCCGTCATGCTGCAGGTAGCGGCGCTGGCGACCGCGCCCGCACGCGACCTCACCTGGATCTTCTACGACCACGAGGAGGTCGCCGCGGTCGACAACTCGCTCACCCGCATCGCGGCCACCCGGCCGGAAGCGCTGGCCGGCGACTTCGCCGTCCTGATGGAGCCGACCTCCGCGCTGGTCGAAGGGGGCTGCCAGGGGACGCTGCGCTACACCGTCACCACCCGTGGCAAGGCGGCCCACTCGGCCCGCGCGTGGATGGGCCACAACGCCATCCACGACGCCGCGGACGTGCTGGCGAGGCTCGCCGCCTACCAGCCGCGCAGCGTGGAGGTGGACGGGCTCACCTACCGCGAGGGGATGAACGCCGTCGACGTCCGGGGCGGTATCGCGGGCAACGTCATCCCCGACCGGTGCACGGTCACCGTCAACTTCCGGTTCGCGCCCGACCGCGACGAGGCCGGCGCGAAGGCGTTCTGCCGCGAGCTCATGGCCGGCTACGACGTCGAGTTCATCGACTTCGCGCTCGGCGCGCGGCCCGGCCTCGACCGTCCGATCGCCCGGGAGTTCCTGGCCAGCGTCGGCGGCACCCCGCTGGCCAAGTTCGGCTGGACCGATGTCGCCAGGTTCAGCGCCCTCGGCACCCCGGCCGTCAACTACGGTCCCGGGGACGCGCTGAAGGCGCACGCCGACGACGAGTCCTGCCCGGTCTCCGACCTCTACGCCTGCCGCGACGGCCTGCTCCGCTGGCTGGGTTGACCCGCGGCAGGCACCGGGGAAGGGTGCCGGTGCCGGGCCACCGGGCGCGTGCTGGTGGGTGACGCTGGGGTGGCCGTACGCCATGATGGCCCGGTGAGCAAGCGCATGCGCACCCAGGGCTCGGTGGTCCGCCGGGCCGACCAGTCGGAGCCGATCACCCACGACGAGTGGCTGCTGGCCAACCGCGGTGACACCGAGTGGGCGCACGCCGACCCGTGGCGGGTGCTGCGCATCCAGTCGGAGTTCGTCGAGGGGTTCGGCACCCTGGCCGAGATCGGACCCGCCATCAGCGTCTTCGGATCGGCCCGGACGTCGCGCAAGGACCCGCTGTACGGTGCCGCCGTCCAGATCGGGAAGGGGCTCGCCGAGGCCGGCTTCGCCACGGTCACCGGCGGCGGCCCGGGGATCATGGAGGCGGCGAACAAGGGTGCGCTGCAGGCGGGTGGGGTCTCGGTGGGGCTCGGCATCGAGTTGCCGTTCGAACAGGGCCTGAACAAGTACGTCTCGCTCGGGATCAACTTCCGCTACTTCTTCGCCCGCAAGGTGATGTTCCTGAAGTACTCGCAGGGCTTCATCGTGATGCCGGGCGGCTTCGGCACCTTCGACGAGGTGTTCGAGGCGCTCACCCTGGTGCAGACCAGGAAGGTGCGGTCCTTCCCGATCGTGCTGTTCGGCTCGGCGTTCTGGTCGGGGATGCTGGACTGGCTGCGCAGCGAGATGCTCGACCAGGGCTACATCTCCGCTCCCGACCTGGACATGTTCGTGGTGGTGGACGACCCGCAGGAGGCCGTCCGGATCGTCACCACGCCCCCGATCGCCCCGGTGCCGGACGCCTCGGCGCAGATGTCCTGACCGGGTAGGCTCGCGCCCGTGGAGTGGTTCCTGTGGATGATCGCCGTCGCCGTCCTCGGCGTGGCCGCCGTGGCTGCCAGCGGCCGGCTCGGCGAGCTGCCGCCGCCCGTGACCAGCGCTCCGGCGCCGCACCTGCCCGCCGGCGAGCTCAGCGGCACGGATGTCAGGCAGGCCCAGTTCGCGGTCGTGCTGCGCGGCTACTCGATGGCGCAGGTCGACGAGTTGCTCGACCGGGTGGCCCGGCAACTGGACGATCCGACCCCCTGAGGCGAGGTCTGCGAGAGCATCGGCGCGCTGCGTCCGGCGTGATGTCACAGCGGGATGGAATAATGGGTGTGTTCGATCCCCAGCTGAACAAGTGAGGTATGCAATGGCAGCGATGAAACCGCGCACCGGAGACGGCCCGATCGAGGTGGCCAAGGAGGGCCGGGTGATCGCCATGCGGATTCCTGCAGAAGGTGGCGGCCGGCTGGTGATCGAGATGAACGCGGCCGAGGCAGCCGAACTCAAGGCCGCCCTGGAAGGCGTCGTCGTCACCGCCTGAACTCCGAACTCGTGCGGCGGGCCCCGGGGATCCCCGGGGCCCGTTCGCATGCCCAGGCCCGGCGGGCCGGCCCCGACGGCGCGCGGACGACCCTGCTCGGCCCGGGGCCGGGCGGTGCACCGTCCATGGGGTTCCGGCGGGCGGACCCGGCGAGCACTCCGGTCCGGCGCACGATCCGGTGGATCGACGAGTGGCTACTCCACGTCGCCCGGCCGGTACCCCCGTCTCTTGGTCACTGCCCGCGGTGGAAGGCGATGGCCTTCTCGTAGACCGCGATGGTCTCCTGGGCGATCTTCTCCCAGGAGAACTCGTCGAGGCACCGGCGGCGCCCGGCCAGGCCCATCCGGCGGGCCAGCCCGGGGTCGCGGGTGAGCGTGTTGAGCCGGTCGGCGAAGGCGGTCTCGAACGCCTCGACGTAGGACGGGTCGTCGGCCCGCTTCGGGTCGTAGGGGACCAGCGTGCCGGTCTGGCCGTCCACCACCACCTCGGGGATGCCGCCGACCGCCGAGGCCACGACTGCGGTCTCGCAGGCCATCGCCTCCAGGTTGACGATGCCCAGCGGCTCGTAGACCGACGGGCAGGCGAACACCGTGGCATGGGTCAGCACCTGACGCACCGAGGCACGTGGGAGCATCTCCTGGACCCACTTCACAGAGCCGCCGCGCACCCGGGCGAGTTCGGCGAACGCCGTGTCGAACTCGGCGGCGATCTCGGGGGTGTCCGGGGCGCCGGCCAGCAGCAGCAGCTGGGTCTCGGGGTCGAGCTTCGCGGCGGCCCGCACCAGGTGGACCAGGCCCTTCTGCCGGGTGATCCGGCCAACGAACACCACCAGCGGACGATCCCTGTCGACCCCGAGCGAATCGACGACGTCCGTCGCGGGGTCGGGGCGGAACTCCTCGGGATCGATGCCGTTGCGGACGACGTGGACGCGGTCCGGGTCGAGTTCCGGGTAGCTCTCGAGCACGTCGCCGCGCATCCCCGCGCTGACCGCGATCACCGCTGCCGCGTCGGCGAAGGACGTCCGCTCCGCCCAGGAAGAGACCCGGTAGCCGCCGCCGAGCTGTTCTGCCTTCCAGGGCCGGTGCGGCTCGAGGGAGTGCGAGGTGACCACGTGGGGGATGTCGAGGAACTTCGAGCCGACCAGGCCGGCGAAGTTCGCATACCAGGTGTGGGAATGGATGACGTCGGTGTCGGCGGCGATCGCGTTCGCCATCGCGACGTCGGTGCCCAGCACCCGCAGGGCGGCGTTCGCCCCGGTCGGGAACGACTCCGGGTGGGCGGTCGCGCCCTCGCGGGCCTCACCCATGCACTGCACCTCGACGTGGTCGGCGAACTTCCGCAGCTGCGGGACGAGCTGGCCGACGTGAACTCCGGCCCCGCCGTAGATGAACGGGGGATACTCCCTTGTAAGGATGGATACGCGCAGTCCCATACCCGCGATCGTGGCACAACGGTCGGTGCCCGCCTACCTTTTCGGCGTTTTCATTGTGGCCGGACCCTGCAGCCCGTAGGTTCGGAGCATGATCAATCGGCCGAATGTGTTGTCGATCGTCCTGGCTGGTGGCGAGGGCAAGAGATTGATGCCGTTGACCGCCGACCGGGCCAAGCCCGCCGTCCCGTTCGGGGGCACCTACCGTCTGATCGACTTCGTGTTGTCGAACCTGGCCAACTCCGACCTGACGAAGATCTGCGTGCTGACGCAGTACAAGTCGCACTCGCTGGACCGGCACGTCACCCAGACCTGGCAGATCGAGTCCATGCTCGGCAGCTACGTCACCTCCGTCCCTGCCCAGCAGCGGACCGGCAAGCAGTGGTTCCAGGGCAGCGCCGACGCGATCTACCAGTCCATGAACCTGATCGTCGACGAGGATCCCGACTACGTCGTCGTCTTCGGCGCGGACAACATCTACCGGATGGACGTCGAACAGATGGTGGACGCCCACATCGTCTCCGGGATGGACTGCACCGTGGCCGGCATCCGGGTGCCGCGTTCGGAGGCCAGCGCGTTCGGGATCATCCACTCCGACGCCAGCGGGAAGATCCTGGAGTTCCTCGAGAAGCCGGCCGACCCGCCCGGGCTGCCCGACAGCCCGGAGGAGTCGTTCGCCTCGATGGGCAACTACGTCTTCACCCGCTCGGCGTTCGTGGACGCCCTGATCGCGGACGCGGCCGAGTCGGAGTCCCGCCACGACATGGGCGGCAACATCATCCCGAGCTTCGTCGCCGGCGGACGGGCCCAGGTCTACGACTTCCGCGACAACGACGTCCCGGGATCGACCGAGAAGGATCGCAACTACTGGCGCGACGTGGGGACGATCGAGGCCTACCACGCCGCCCACATGGATCTGGTGTCGGTCGAGCCGGATTTCAACCTCTACAACCGCAAGTGGCCGATCTGGACGCGGCAGGCGCAGCTCCCGGGCGCGAAGTTCACGCTGCGTGGCACCGCCGAGGACTCGATCGTCGGATCCGGCTGCATCATCTCCGGCGGCGACGTCGACAGGTCGGTGCTCTCGCCCAACGTGATGGTGGACAAGTGGGCGCGGATCGAGGAGGCGGTGATCTTCAGCGGCTGCCGGATCGGGCGCAACGCGGTAGTCCGCCGGGCCATTCTCGACAAGGGCGTGATCGTCCCGGACGGCGTCGAGATCGGTACCAATCCCGACCACGACCGGGCCCGCGGTTTCTATGTCGAGTCCGGTATCACGGTGGTGCCGAAGAACCACCGGGTCCCGGGCAACTGGTGACCCGGGGCGGGACGGCGGCCGGGGCGAGCCCGGCCGGCCCCGCCCGCGTCAGGCCTTGACGGCGACCAGCAGGCCGTCGCCGATCGGTAGCAGGACGGACGTGAACCCTTCGAGCCCGCGCACAGCGTCGAGCGCCTCCCGCACGATCAGTGGTTCGTCCTCCTCGTTGTCGGGGTCGGCGACCAGCCCGCGCCACAGCGCGTGGTGCACCGCGACGACACCGCCGGGGCGGAGCAGCCGGACGGCCTGGGCGACGTACTCCACGTACTCCAGCGGGTCGCCGTCGACCAGCACCAGGTCGTAGGCGTCGTCGGTCAGCTTCGGGAGCACGCCGAGCGCGTCGCCGGCGATCAGCCGGGCGCGCGGCCGGGGGACGCCGGCGCCGGTGAGGACCTCGCGGGCGAGCAGCTGCAGTTCCGCCTCGTTGTCGATGCTGGTCAGCACCCCGTCCGGGGCCATCCCCTCCAGCAGCGCCACCGAGGCGACGCCGGTGCCGGTGCCGATCTCGACCACGTTCCTGGCCTTCAGGGTGGCCGCCAGGAAGGTCAGCGCGGCGGCGGCGCCGGGGCTGACCGGGCTGAGGCCGTGGTCGGACGCGTGGGAGCGGGCCGCCTGCGCGGCCGTCGACAGTGGGACGAACGCGTCGGCGAACTCGAGGTTCGCCGCTGCGGCGGCCTGTGCCGCCACCTTCGGGGTAGGGCTCACGCGCCCAACCCTAGACGACAAGCGTTGCGCCGCGTAGGCGACGAGGCGATGAGATGCGAACTGTCCGGAGCAGCGTCCCGGTGCGAGGAGTCTCGACGCGCGGCGGGCGCGGTCCCGTCATCGACAGCCAGTGCCTGAGCGCTGGCTGTCGGTGGGGGTGGGGGCGGTGTTGTTGAGGGCCTGTGCGTGAGCGCTGGCTGTCGGTGGGGGCTCCCTGTGTGTTGTTGAGGGCCAGGGCCTGGGGGCTGGCTGTCGGTGGGCCCTGCGCACCGGGCGGGACGGGCTGGACGGACGCGCCCTGGCGGGCCCGACGTCGGCGGCGGGAGGATCGGCACTAGGCTTTGGGGCATGATCCAACCTCCCTTCGGCCGGTTGCTGACCGCGATGGTGACCCCGTTCGCTCCCGACGGTTCGGTGAACCTCGACGAGGCGCGTCGGCTGGCGGCCCACCTGGTCGACGAGCAGCACCACGATGCGCTGGTGATCAACGGCACCACCGGCGAGGCGCCGACCACGACCAACGAGGAGAAGCGGGCACTGCTTGCCGCCGTCGTCGCCGAGGTGGGGGACCGGGCGCAGGTGGTGGCCGGGGTGGGCACCTTCGACACCCGCCACACCCTCGAACTGGCCGACCAGGCAGAGCAGGCCGGAGCCGACGGCCTGCTGGTGGTGACCCCCTACTACTCCCGTCCGCCGCAGGACGCGGTGGCGGCCCACTTCCTGGCGGTCGCCGACGCCGGCAGCCTGCCGATCCTCGTCTACGACATCCCGCACCGCACCGGGACCCCGATCGAGACCGCCACCCTGCTGCAGATCGCCGGGCACGACCGGATCGTCGGGGTCAAGGACGCCAAGGCCAACCCGGTCGCCTCCTCGCAGGTGATCGCCTCGACCGGCCTCGCCTACTACGCCGGTGACGACGCCATCACGCTGCCGCTGCTCGCGGTCGGCGGGGTCGGCGTGGTCGGCACCTCCACCCACTTCACCGGGGCGCGGATGAAGGCGCTGATCGAGACCTTCCTGGCCGGCGACCTGGCGGGCGCCATCGCCCAGAACGCCGCGCTGCTCCCGGTCTTCACCGGGGTCTTCGCGACCCAGGGCTGCATGCTGGTGAAGGCCGGCCTGGCGGCGCGCGGGTTCGCCCCTGGCGGCTGCCGCCGTCCGCTGCTGGAGGCGTCGCCTGAGCAGGCCGCGGCGTTCGTCGCCCTGCTTGAGGCCGCCGGCCTCTGACGGCCGTCCTAGGCTGGGCCCGTGATCGACTTCAACGCCGCCGAGATCCTGGTTCTCGCGGTGCTCGCGGTGATCATCTTCGGGCCGGAGAAGCTCCCAGAGTTCGCCCGCAAGCTGGGCCGGGTGTTCAACTACCTGCGCCGGATCGCCAACGACGCCCGCGGCCAGCTGCGCGAGCAGCTCGGCCCCGAGTTCGACGACCTCCACCTCTCCGACCTGACCCCGCGCGGGCTGAGCACGCGGCTGCTCGGGGAGGACGCCACCCGCGACCTGGCCGAGGCCGGCCGGTCCGCCAGCGGCGCGGCGGCGACCCTCGGGGCGACGATCCGCGCCGAAGCCGACCCGTCGCGGGGGACAGGGA
>JAVHXR010000482.1:2371-2701 GCA_031119515.1 Propionicimonas sp. | reverse complement strand
GCCGTCTCGTCGCCGACAGGGACGACGCCGGTCGCTCCGTCGTCGACGGCGCCGCGCTCGCGGCGCACGCGCAGCAGCTCGCCGCCGGCGCGGCCGAGGACGGCGGCGGCGGGAGCAGCGCCCGCAACCGCTTCGTCGGCCTGGTCACCGCGGAGACCTCGTCGCTGGTGTCCCCGGCTGGCATCACCACCCTCGACTTCGGTGACCCGCTGGTCGCGCTGAACCGGGTGGCCGGCCAGCTCTCGGACGGGGACGCGTCCAACGGCGAGGCCGAGGTCGTGATCGCGCTGCTGCACGACGGGTCGAACAGCACCGACTGCACCGCGATCG
>JAVHXR010000482.1:0-2361 GCA_031119515.1 Propionicimonas sp. | reverse complement strand
CGAGCAGACCCACTTCGGGGACCTGGTCCGTGGCGCGAGCGCGGACGTGGACGTCATCTTCTCCGCCCACACCCACATGGCGTACAACTGCACGATCGGGGGGCGGCCGGTGATCCAGTCCGGGTCGTACGCCGCCAACCTCGCCCAGGTCGTGCTCAACGTCGACCCCGACACCGGCACGGTTGCCTCGGCGACCTCGGGGATCATCCCGCTCACCGCCGGCTCGGTCACCCCCGATCCGGAGATCGTCGACATCGTGAACCAGGCCGTCGCGGCGGCCGACCTGGTCGGGGCGGAGCCGGTCGGCACCATCACCGCCGACATCACCAGGGCGAAGACGGCGTCCGGCTCGGAGGACCGCGGCTCGGAGTCCAGCCTGGGCTCGCTGGTGGCCGACATCCAGTTGTGGGCGACGAGCGAGAGCCCGAACTACGGCGGCGCCGAGCCGGCTGTGCTCGCGTTCATGAATCCCGGCGGTCTGCGGGCCGACCTGGTGTACGCCCCTGACGGCGTCGTGACCTACAAGGAGGCGGCGCTGGTGCAGCCGTTCGCCAACACCCTGGTGACGATGAACCTCACCGGCGCCCAGATCCGTAGCGTCCTCGAGGAGCAGTGGCAGCCGACCGGAGCCTCCCGGCCGGTGTTGCGGCTCGGCGTCTCTGCCGATCTCGCCTACACCTACGACCCGTCCGCGCCGCGCGGCAGCCACATCCTGTCGGTCACCTACAAGGGCGCTCCGCTGGATCCGACGGCAACCTTCCGCGTCGTGGTGAACTCGTTCCTCGCCTCCGGCGGCGACAACTTCACCACCCTTGCGCAGGGGACGGCGAAGGCCGACTCCGGCCAGATCGACCTCCAGGCGGCGGTGGAGTACTTCGAGACCCATCCGTCGGTCTCGCCCCCCGCGCTGGGTCGCGCGGTGCCGGTACTGGTGCCGCCGGCCGCTTCGGAGGACCTGACCGACGCCAACACCGGCCCTGTCCTGGTGGAGCCGGCGGCACGCGCGGGCGACCAGCTCGTGGTGACGGTCGGGACGTCGCTGGCCGGCCAGGCGGTCGAGGTCTGGTTGTTCTCCGACCCCGTGCAGCTGTACGCCGGGGCGGTGGCCGCCGACGGCACCGTCACGGTGACCATCCCGGCAGGGACGGCGTCCGGGCTGCACAAGCTCGCCGTGTTCACCAGCACGGACGCGCTCGTCGGGTGGGGTCCGGTGGCGGTCGCGGCCGCCGGCGCGGCCGGAGTGAACCTGACGCCCCCGAGCGTGGTGGGTGACGTCCACGCCGGCGCGACGGTGACCGCGGATCCGGGCACCTGGTGGCCGGACGGGCTCACCCTCGGCTACCAGTGGAAGCTGGACGGGAAGCCGATCAAGAAGGCCACCGGGTCGTCCTACCGGATCCAGCGCGGCGACGTCGGCCACAAACTCAGCGTGGTGGTCACAGCGACGGCAGCCGGCCTGAAGCCGGGGTCGGCCAGTTCGGCCGGGGTGAAGGTCGCCCCCGCCCCGCTGGCGAACCTGTCGCTGCCGAAGATCCTCGGCAGGCCCGCCTATGGCCACCGGGTGGTCGCGCATCCGGGCAAGTGGTCGCAGCACCCGCTGAAGTACGGCTTCCAGTGGAAGCGGGACGGTGTGGCGATCAAGGGTGCCACCAAGCCCCTGTACCGGATCGCCAAGTCCGACATCGGCAGCAAGCTGACCGTCACCGTCACCGCCAAGGCCTCGGGACAGGCCGCGGTGTCGGCGACGTCGAAGCCGGTGGTGGTCGCCAAGCGCTGACCCGGGCGGTCGGCGCGGGAGCGGCTCCGTCCCCTGGGGGCGGGGCCGCTCCTGGTGCTAGCCGGCCGTGTGGATCGCTACCGGGACGCCGGCCTCGACGGTACGCGAGACCGTGCACAACCGGTCGTGCGACTGGGCGAGCGCCGTCGGCAGGATCGCGCGCGCGGCGTCGCCGGCCTCGCCCTCGGGGAACCTGACGGTGAACTCGACGGCGATGTCCTGCAGGAGGTTGCCGCCGCGCTCGTCCCTGGTCTTCGTGCCGCCGACCCGGACGGTGAACTCCTGCGGCTCGGCCCGCCGGGAGGTGATGGTGTCGACGTCGATCGCCGAGCAGCCGGCGATCGCCGCCAGCAGCAGCTCCACCGGGCTGAAGGAGCCAGGGTCGGAACCCGACATCGACAGCCGGGCGCCCCTGGCGTTGTGCGCTACCAGCGCACCCCCGGGGGTGCGGGTGACGGTGACCTCGGTGCGGGCGGGCACGGGCATGGAACTCCTCGGCTGGTGGATTGCTTCCAGCGTACGTTGCGGATTCGTCGCCCGCCGAGAGGTGGTGGGACGATGAGCCCGCGATGCGGCTCCACGAC
>JAVHXR010000481.1 GCA_031119515.1 Propionicimonas sp. | reverse complement strand
TGGGCGGTGATGCTGCTGCAGGTGCGCGACCCGATGAACCTGATGCTGGTCGCGGTGTCGGTCGTCAGCTTCTTCATCAACCAGGTGCCGGTCGGCGTCCTCGTCGCCGCCCTCGTGGTGCTCAACGTCGTGCTCGGCACCCGGCAGGAGATGCAGGCCAGGGCGAGCGTCGACGCGCTCGCCAGGATGCAGGTGCCGCAGGCGAAGGTGGTCAGGGACGGGACGCTCGGGCTGGTCCCGGCGACCGCTCTCGTGCCCGGCGACCTCGTCCCGGCGGACGGGAGGCTGCTGCGAAGCGCGACCCTGGAGACCCAGGAGGCTGCGCTGACGGGCGAGAGCGCGCCGATCGCCAAGGATCCAGCCCGGCTGGAGGCCGCCGACGTGGCGCTGGGGGACCGGATCAACATGGTCTTCCAGAACACCTCGGTGACCCGCGGCACGGCGTCCCTGGTGGTGACCGAGACCGGAATGCGCACCCAGATGGGCCAGATCGCGTCCATGCTGTCGGCGGTGCCGCCGACCAGGTCGCCGCTGCAACGCGAGATGAACCAGCTGACCAAGGTGCTCAGCGCCATCGCCTGGTCGGCGGTGGCGATCATCGTCGTCCTGGGCGTGCTGCGCGGCCAGAGCCTCGAGGCCGTCATGCTGCTCGGCATCTCGATGGCGGTGTCGGCGATCCCGACCGGCCTGCCCACGTTCGTGCAGGCGCTGCTCGCCTACGGGGCGAAGCAGCTGGCCGAGCACAAGGCGGTGGTCAAGAACCTCAACGACGTCGAGACCCTCGGGGCGGTCAGCGCGATCAACTCCGACAAGACCGGCACCCTCACGATGAACCAGATGATGGTGCGGCAGTTGTACGTCGGGGGTGCCTGGTACAAGGTCACCGGGGACGGCTACGGCAAGTCCGGCCAGATCCTGCATGCCGCGGGCGGGACCACGCCGCCGTTCACCCGGCTCGCGTACGGCCTGTGCCTGGACTCCGATGCCACGGTCTCCGATGACGGTGCGGTGGTCGGCGATCCGACGGAGGCGGCGCTGGTCGTCCTCGCGGCGAAGGTCGGGGTGGACGCCGAGGCGACCCGCCGGGCGTACCCGAGGTTCGCCGAGGTCCCGTTCGACTCCGCCTACAAGTACATGGCGACCTTCCACCACCTGCCGGTCGACGGCGACCAGCAGTTCGTCGAACTCGTCAAGGGCGGGCCTGACGTGATCATCGACCGCTGTTCGCACGTCCTCGTCGGCGAGAACGAGGTGGTGCCGATCGCGCGGGCGAAGGACGACCTGCTCGCGGCGAACCGGTCGATGTCGGAGCAGGGGCTGCGGGTGCTCGCCTTCGCGGTGCGGCGGCTGGACGGCCAGGAGGACGCGGTCGCCGCCGACCCGCAGTCCTTCGTCACCGACCTGGTCTTCGCCGGCATGGTCGGCATCATCGACCCGCTGCGTCCCGAGGCGGTCGAGGCGGTGCGCACCGCGCACTCCGCCGGGATCGAGGTCCGGATGATCACCGGCGACCACGCCATCACGGCGTCGGCGATCGGTGCCGAGCTGGGCCTCGGCCCGGGGGCGATCAGCGGGGCCGAGATGGCCGCGCTGGCGGACGCCGAGCTGGTGGCCGCGTTGCCCGACCTGCACGTCTTCGGCCGGGTGACCCCCCAGGACAAGCTGCGGCTCGCCCGGCTGATGCAGGAGTCCGGTGACGTCATCGCGATGACCGGGGATGCTGTCAACGACGCCGCTGCCCTGAAGCAGGCCGATATCGGGGTCGCGATGGGGTCCGGCAGTGAGGTGACCAAGCAGGCGGGGAAGATGATCCTCACCGACGACAACTTCGGCACCCTGGTGACCGCGATCCGGCTGGGCCGCAGCGTCTACGACAAGATCGTCTCGTTCGTCCGCTACCAGATGACCCAGCTGCTCTCGCTGGTGATGCTGTTCCTGGCGGCGAGCATCTTCCAGATCAACGGCGGCTCGGCGCTGACCCCGATGATGGTGCTCTTCCTCAACTTCTTCGTCAGCATCTTCCCGGTGATCGTCATCATGCGGGACCGTCCGACGCCGGGGATCATGACGCGCCCGCCACGGGACCCGAAGGTCACGATCTCCAACCGCCGGGCGGTGGTGGAGTGGATCGTCTATGGGTTCGTCCTGTTCGCGGCCACCCTCGTCCCGCTGCTGGCGGCGCCCGGGCCGCAGACGCCGGGCGGGCCGAGCACCGGAATGACGATGGCGTTCGTGGTGATGGCGTTCGGCACGATCGGCTCGGGCATCGTGCTCCGCAGGGACCCGGACTCCGGCCTCACCCCGCCGGTGCTGGACGCGGTCAAGACGATGTCGATCCCGCTGCTGATCACGATCGCTGCGGTGGAACTGGAGTTCCTGCAGCGGCTGCTCGACACCATGTCGCTGACCACGCAGCAGTGGCTCACCTGCCTCGGACTGGGCCTGATCCTGCCCGTGGTGGCGGAGGTGAAGAAGTGGGTTGTCCGGCGGCGGAGCGCGGTCGACACCCGGCTCGACCCGGTCGCTGTCGTGGAGCCGGAACGCGCCCGGGTCGCGGTCTGATCTCTTCCGCCCGCGGGGAAGACCGTGGTCAGCGCCGCGCGGGGCCTCTCCTTCCCATGTCGTCGAGGGCCAGCGCCTGGGCGCTGGCTCTCGACGTGGGGAGCTGGCTGTCGGTGAGGGTCCTGGCAGGGCGGTGGGGTCTCTCCGACCA
>JAVHXR010000480.1 GCA_031119515.1 Propionicimonas sp. | reverse complement strand
AACCTGTTCGTCGCGTTCGAGATGATGCTGACGGCCAGCTACGTGCTCATGACGCTGGGTGCCCGCAAGGACCAGGTCCGCGCCGGCATGACCTACGTCGTCATCAGCCTGCTCGCGTCGGCGCTCTTCCTCAGCGCGCTCGCGCTCGTCTACATGGCCACCGGCACGGTGAACCTGGCCGACCTGTCGGTGCAGATGCAGGGTCTGTCGGACGGTCTGCGGACGGCGTTCGCGCTGTTCCTGCTGATGGTGTTCGGCATCAAGGCCGGCCTCTTCCCGCTGTTCTTCTGGCTGCCCGACAGCTACCCGACGGCGCCCTCGGCGGTCACGGCCGTGTTCGCCGGTCTGCTCACCAAGGTCGGCGTCTACGCCATCATCCGGACCCAGACCCTGCTCTTCCCGCCCGAGGTCCGCCCGGAGCAGCTCATCCTCTGGATCGCCGCGGCCACGATGGTGGTCGGCGTGCTGGGCGCCATCGCACAGGGGGACGTGAAGCGCATCCTGTCGTTCCACATCGTGAGCCAGATCGGCTACATGATCATGGGTCTGGGGCTCTTCACCGTCGCCGGTCTGGCCGGGGCGATCTTCTACATCATCCACCACATCGTGGTGAAGACGACGCTGTTCCTGACCGGCGGTCTGGTCGAGCACGTGGCCGGCTCGGGTCGCCTGACCAGGGTCGGCAACATGGTGCGCACCGCGCCGGTGGTGGCGGTGCTGTTCCTGATCCCCGCACTGAGCCTGGCCGGCATCCCGCCGCTGTCCGGGTTCGTCGCGAAGTTCGCGCTGGTCAGCGCGGGCACCGAGGAACGCTCCTGGATGATCGTCGTGGTCGGCATCCTGGTCAGCCTGCTGACCCTGTTCTCGATGATGAAGATCTGGTCCGGCGTGTTCTGGAGCCCCGCCGACGAGGCGCCCGACGTGGCACCGCACGCGGTCGGGCGACTCGGCGGCCCGGCGCTGATGGTCCTGCCGACGGCTGCACTCGCCCTGCTGTCGCTGGCGATCGCGTTCGGGGCGGCAGCGCTCTACGCCTTGGCCGAACGCGCGGCCGCCGACGTGCTGGATCCGCAGGTCTACATCCAGGCGGTGCTGGGCTGATGAGTCGCGTCACCATCGGGATCTTCCTGCTCGCCATCTGGCTGCTCATGTGGGGTGAGCTGTCGGTCGCCAACGTCGTCGGTGGCGTCGTCGTCATCACCGCGTTGTTCGTCATCTTCCCCAGCGGCGACCACACCCTGCCGAAGCGACGCATCCACCCCATCGCCCTGGCGCACCTCATCGCCTACTTCCTGGGTGCGCTCGTCCTCGCCAACGTGTCCGTCGCCCGCTCCATCCTCGGTCGCCGCTCGTCGATCCGCTCCGAGCTGCTGGTCATGCCGCTGTGCACGTCCGATCCCGGCATGCTCACCCTGGTCACGACCATGACCGCGCTGACGCCCGGATCGCTCATCCTGGAGGTCCGCAACGATCCTCCGGTGGTGCGGGTGCACACCTTCGGCCACGGCGACCCCGCCGGCGTCGCCACGACGATCCGGCGGCTGGAGGAGCTGGGCATCGGGGCGCTCGGCGACGACGCCCAGCGCGCAGCGCTCGAGGCGCGGCCGCCGTTGACCTTCGAACGCCACCCGGTCGAACGGGGCGAACCCCGCGCTGCCGGTGGCGGCACGGACGGCGACGCCGACGCCGAGGAGGACGCCTCATGACCTCCGTGATCCTCTGCGTCCTGGCCCTCGCCGCCATCTGCTTCATGGTCCGGCTGGTGCTGGGCCCGACCCTGCCCGACCGGGTGATCGCCATGGACGGCCTGATCGTCACCGGCGTGTCCACGATCGCGGTCCGGGCCATGCAGACCGGCGACGGGGCGTTCCTGCCCGTGCTCGTCGTGCTCACCCTGGTCGGGTTCGTCTCCACCGCCGCGTCGGCCCGCTTCGTGGAATGGCGCAGCATCGAGCTGCGCGACGGCTCCAGCGAGGTCGAGGACCACTACCCCGGCCGTGACGGCGACGGTGCCCCGAACGTCGAGGGAGACTCCGATGATCGGTGAGGTCCTCGCACTGATCGGCGCCGTCCTGGTGCTCCTGGCCGCCATCGGTGTGCTGCGACTCCGTGACGCGTTCGAGCGCATGCACGCGCTCACCAAGGCGACCACGCTGGGAGTCGTGCTGGTGCTGTTGGGCGCGGCGATCTTCATGAACCAGCCCAACGACTGGACGTCGTTGCTGCTGGCCGCTTCGATGCAGCTGGTCACCTCGCCGATCGCCGCGAACCTGATCGGCCGCTCGAGCGACCTGTTGCGCCGGGCGAAGACGGCGGCCGGCGTGGACCCCGACGAACCGGCTCCCTGACAACCCGGTCGCACCCAGATCCTGCGCAAGCGGCAGCCGCGACGATCGCCCGGCGGGGGTTGTCAGCCGGCTGAGAAGGCGGACCGTGTCAGAGGGCGGACGGTGTCAGAAGGCAGTCAGCGCGATCCAGGCGGCGAAGCCGAGGACCAGGATCACGACGACGACCAGGATCGGCCAGCCCCCGAAGGCTTCCTTCTGCTTCTGGTGCAGCTCGTACTCGCGGTTCTCCGGCGAGCCCACCTTCGGCAGCTTGTGCAGATCCTTGCGCGGCTTTCCGCCTTTGCTTCCCACGCAGAGCACTGTATCGCCACCGAGGGTGACCCGGACCGACCATCGTCGTCGCCGGGGGCCGTCGGCTCGGTGTCCGCGGTCCGGGGT
>JAVHXR010000479.1 GCA_031119515.1 Propionicimonas sp. | reverse complement strand
ACAAGACTTCCGGGCAACCGTGGAGAGGAGTGGCGATGGAAGCACAGGTGTGGATGACCGGCCGGGTCGGCGGCGACGTGGAGGTGCGGGACTCGACCTCGCCGTGGTCGACGTTCCGGCTCGCGTGCACGCCCCGGACGGTGAGGGCGGGTGAGTGGGGGGACGAGCAGACCACGTGGGTGACGGTGAGCTGCAGCCACCGGCTGGCCGAGCACGTCCGGCTGAGCCTGCGCAAGGGCGATCCGGTGATCGTGGTGGGCAAGCTGAGGACCCGCCGCTGGTTCGACGCCAACGGGCTCGAGCACGAGCAGCTCCAGATCCGCGCCAGCAGCGTCGGCCACGACCTCTCGGCCGGCACGTCGAGCTTCTACCGGCTGCGGCGGGAGTCGCCGGCCGACGCCCCGACGACGGACGCCGATGCCGCTGAGCCTGGCGACGACGCCGAGGACGTGTTCTACCCCGGTGAGTTCGAGCAGCCGGCTGCCGAGGTCGTGGCGGCCGAACCGGAGGCCCGGGCCGAACCGGACGGTGGCGCGGCAGCGGCCGGCGCCGCCGGGCAGGGCGGTGCCGCGGATGCCTCCGACGGCGGCGAGGGCAGCGCCGAGCCCGCCGACGGCTCCGCCGGGCCGTCGGTCAGGTCCGGGCGGCGAAAGGTGGCCTAGCGAGGCGGGACTGGCCGCACCCCGCCAGGGATCCCGGATCAATCCCGGGATGGCACCCGCTCGTGCGGAGGTCGGGCGTCGCCCTGCTCAGGCGACATCGCCCCCGTCCTCCGCGCGCTTCGGCCAGGGGCTCCAGGAGCGCGCCTCGGGAAGCCGCCAGCCGCGACGGTAGGCGACCAGGCAGAGGGTGCCGCCGACGGCGGCCGCCAGTACCGTCGTCGCGCCCTGCCAGCCGGGCGGGGTGAGGCCGTCCAGCCCGACCGCGACCAGGGCGGCGGCGCTGGCGCACGTGGCGTAGAGCGTGTTCCCGCCGAACACGATCGGGGGGCGCTGCACCAGCACGTCCCGGATCATCCCGCCACCAACAGCGGTCAGGGTTCCGAGCAGGATCGCTGGCAGCCAGCCCAGGCCGGCGCTGAGCGCCTTCTGCGCACCGACGGCACCCCAGGCCCCGAGCGCGATCGCGTCCACAAACCGCAGGCTGCGGTGCCACCAGACGCCGTCGGTGAGGACGAAGTAGGCGAACACCGCGACCGCGAGGGCGAGGCCGAGGTAGGCGGGGTCGGTCAGCGCGACCGGCGGCCCGGCCTGCAGCAGGGTGTCCCGCAGCATGCCGCCGCCGAGGCCACCGACGATCCCGAGCATCACGAAACCGACCAGGTCGAAGCCGCGCGCCCGGGCGAGCACACCGGCCAGCAGCACGTTCGACGCCACCCCGAGGAGGTCGAGCGCCCGTACCAGCTGGGTGCCCGCCTCGGCGAGGTCCATGTCAGTCCCGGGTCAGCCGGCGGTGGGCGGTCCGGTGCGGGCGGGCCGCCTCGACACCGAGCCGGTCGACCTTGTTCTCCTCGTAGTCGGCGAAGTTGCCCTCGTACCAGAACCAGTTCGCCTCGTCCTCGTCCGTCCCCTCCCAGGCCAGGATGTGGGTCGCCACCCGGTCGAGGAACCAGCGGTCGTGGGAGATCACCACGGCGCAGCCCGGGAACTCGAGCAGGGCGTCCTCCAGCGACTGCAGGGTCTCGACGTCGAGGTCGTTGGTCGGCTCGTCGAGCAGCAGCACGTTGCCGCCCATCTTCAGTGTGAGGGCGAGGTTCAGCCGGTTCCGCTCGCCGCCGGAGAGCACGCCGGCCAGCTTCTGCTGGTCGGGGCCCTTGAACCCGAAGGACGCGACGTAGGCGCGGGACGGCATCTCGAAGCTCGCCACCTTGATGTGGTCGAGCCCGTCGGAGACCACCTCCCAGACGTTCTGGTCCGGGCTGATCCCGGCGCGGCTCTGGTCGACGTAGGAGAACTTGACCGTGCTGCCGACCTTCAGGCTGCCGGCGTCCGGCTGCTCCTCACCGATCAGCATCTTGAACAGGGTCGTCTTTCCGACGCCGTTCGGGCCGATCACGCCGACGATCCCTGCCCGGGGCAGCGTGAAGCTGAGGTTGTCGATCAGGACGCGGTCGCCGAAGCCCTTGGTCAGCTTCGTGGCCTCGATCACGTCCGAGCCGAGGCGCGGGCCGGGCGGGATGTTGATCTCGGCGAGGTCGACGGCGCGGTTCCGCTCGGCTTCGGCGGCCATCTCCTCGTAGCGGGCCAGCCGGGCCTTGTTCTTGGCCTGCCGGGCCTTGGGGTTGGCCCGCACCCACTCGAGTTCCTTCTCGAGGATCTTGGCGCGCTTGGCGTCCTTCTTGCCCTCGATCTGGAGCCGGGACCGCTTGGTCTCAAGGTAGGTGGAGTAGTTGCCCTCGTAGGGGTGGAGCTGGCCGCGGTCGATCTCGCAGATCCACTCCGCGACGTTGTCGAGGAAGTACCGGTCGTGGGTGACGGCCAGGACGGCGCCGGGGTAGGACTTCAGGTGTCCCTCGAGCCAGTTCACGCTCTCGGCGTCGAGGTGGTTGGTGGGCTCGTCCAGCAGCAATAGGTCGGGTTGCTGCAGCAGCAGCTTGCACAGCGCGACCCGGCGCCGCTCGCCACCGGAGAGGACGTCGACGATCGCGTCCGGCGGCGGGCACCGCAGCGCGTCCATCGCCTGCTCGAGCTGGGAGTCGAGGTCCCAGGCATTGCGGTGGTCGAGCT
>JAVHXR010000478.1 GCA_031119515.1 Propionicimonas sp. | reverse complement strand
TCGTCACCCAGTCGCCGACCAGCTGCTGGCCGACCCCGGCGGGCACCTGGGCACCGCCGACAGTCATCCGCGACCTGCTGGCCGACAGCTGGCGGGCGACCAGGATGTCGCCGTCGTCGTCCTCGCCGCCCAGGTCGGCGATCGCGCCCAGGGTGTCGGGGTCGAGTTGCCAGCGTCCCTCGACGAGGGCCCTGCCCGAGCCGACCCGCACCAGCCGGGGGTCGGCCTTCGCGCCGGCGAGCAGCGCAAGCCCGGTGACGATCATGGTCTTGCCGGCGCCGGTCTCGCCGGTGACCGCGGTGAAGCCGGGGCTGGGTTCGAGGCTCGCCTCGCCGATCACCCCGAGGTCGACGATCCGCAGTTCAGCGAGCATGGGTGGCGTCCCTCTCGGCGGCGCCCCGCCAGCCGTCCACCGGCAGCCCGAATTTGCGCACCAGGCGGGTCACGAACGGCTGCTCGGAGGTCCGGGCCAGCCGCAGCCGGCGCCGGCCGTCGCGCACCTCGACGGTGTCGCCCGCCGCCACCTCGTAACTGCGCCTGCCGTCGCACCAGATCACCCCGGCAGGGGTCGCCGGGAGCACCTCGATGCTCACCACCGAGCGGTGGCTCAGCACCAGCGGACGGTTGAACAGCGCATGGGCCGACAGCGGGACCAGCAGCAGCGCGGACAGGTCCGGCCAGATGACGGGGCCGTGCGCGGAGAAGGCATAGGCGGTCGACCCGGTGGGGGTGGCGACGAGGACGCCGTCGGTGGCCCACCGCGACAGCGCGCGGCCGTCGATCCGGACCAGCAGTTCGAGCATCCGCTCCCTGGCGAGCTTTTCCACCGAGCACTCGTTGATCGCGAACGACTCCCACACCACCTCGCCGGCCCGATCCCGGACGATGGTGTCGATCGTGCTGCGCTCCTCGACCACGTAGTCGCGGGCGAGCACGCGCTCGACCAGGTTGCCGACCTCGGAGGACTCCAGTTCGGCGAGGAAGCCGACGTGACCGAGATTGACCCCCAGGACCGGCACCTCGCGCGGCAGCGCCCACTCCGCCGCCCGCAGGATGTTGCCGTCGCCGCCGAAGACCACCACCAGCTCGGCGCCGGCGTCGCCCGCGCCGTCAGGCAACTCGGCGACCGCCCCGGCGGGGACGGCGCCGCTGACCAGCTCAAAGTCACCGGGGGCCACCAGCGCGAGGACGCCCTGCTCGTGCAGGCCGGTGATGAACTCCGCCGCCGCCGCCAGCGCCGCCGGGCGGCGGGGGTGGACGGTGACGGCGACTCGACGCTGCTCCCGGTTCACGGTGACACCCTAACGGCCAGTCCCCACATTTCCGGCCCTGCCCGACCGGGACCGGCGCTCAGCCGGCCCGCGTCCCGAGCTTGAGGAAGAACTCGACATTCCCGCTCTCCCCCGGCACCCGGCTGGGGCCGGTCCACACCGTGGGCCGGCCGAGCGCCGCGGCGGCGGCACTGACGTCCCGGACGCTCTGTTCGCGCCTGCGCTGGTCGCGGACCACGCCGTGGCCGTCGAGGCCGCCGCGGCCGACCTCGAACTGCGGCTTCACCAGCAGCAGCGCGACCCCGTCGGGGGCGAGCACCCCGAGCAGCGGGGCGAGCAGCAGGCGCAGTGAGATGAACGACACGTCGGCCACGACGAGGTCGACGGGCGTTCCCTCGACGTGCCCGATGTCGAGCCCCCGCAGGTTCGTGCGCTCCCAGACGACCACCCGGGGATCGGAGCGCACCTCGGCCGCGAGCTGTCCGTGGCCGACATCGACCGCGTACACCCGGGCGGCGCCGCGGGACAGGCAGACCTGGCTGAAGCCACCGGTGGACGCGCCGGCGTCCAGCACCCGCCCCGGCACTGCGGTCCCGGAGTCGTCCAGCGCTCCGATCAGCTTGTGGGCGGCGCGCGAGACCCACGGGTCGGCGGCGCTCAGCTCGAGCCGGTCGGCGTCGCCGACCGGCTGGGAGGACTTGGTGGCGGGGTGGCCGTTGACCAGGGCCCTGCCCGCGCTGACTGCTGCCTGGGCCGCGGTCCGGGAGCGGGCGAGGCCGCGGCGGACGAGTTCGCTGTCGAGCCGGGGGCTCACTGCTCGTCTGCGGGCGAGTTGAGAGCGCGCTGCAGGACGTCCAGCGCTGCCGCCAGCCGCGCGGGGTGGGCGTCGACGTCCGCCCCCAGCTCGAGGCCGGCCAGTGCCTCGTCGATCCGGGGGACACCGGTCACCGGCGGCGCGGCGGGCGGGTCTGGCGTGGTCACCCGCTCATCCTACCGAGAGGTGCCTCCGACTCCCCCAGCCCGCGCGCCGCCAGCGCGGCCCCGGTTGCCTGGGCATGGCCGACGGTGCGGATCACGACGGGGGTCACGAGCCCGGCGAGGTGGCGTTCTCGGCCCCGGGCGCGAGCGGCCTGCCTGACCTGGTCGAAGGAGTCGAGCAGCACGGGGATGGATCGCAGCATCACCGCCACCGCCAGCCCCACCCGGTCGGGATCGATCCCCAGCCGGCGCAGCGGGCGGAGCGCGGCGACCAGGGCGTCGATCAGCACCGTCCCCGGCGTGGTCATCGTCAGCAGGCGACTGGCGTACACCGCTATCAGCAGGTTCGTCGACACCACCACCGCCGTCGCCGGTGCCCCGACCAGCACCTGGTAGCCCGCGAGGAAGCCGAGGAGCAGCCACAGCCCGAGCGGGATCCCCCAGGCGTACCGCAGCCCGACCCCGCACAGCGCGAGCAGCGCCATCG
>JAVHXR010000477.1:1321-2744 GCA_031119515.1 Propionicimonas sp. | reverse complement strand
GTGGGACGTCGAGCGCGACACCCCCTGGGGCCGGATGACCTACATCGAGTACCGCGACAGGGTGGAGTTCGGCGAGGCCGAGTACCGCACCATCGACGAGTACTGCCGCAGCGTGGGCATCGACTGGTTCGCCTCCCCCTGGGACGTCGAGAGCGTCGAGTTCCTCTCCCAGTACAACCTTCCCGCCCACAAGGTCGCGTCCGCCAGCCTGACCGACGACCAGCTGCTCCGCGCGCTGCGGGCCACCGGCAAGACCGTGATCCTGTCGACCGGGATGTCCACTCCCGAGCAGATCCGGCACGCCGTCGAGGTGCTGGGCAGCCGCAACACCGTCCTGCTGCACGCCACCAGCACCTACCCGGCTGCCCCCGAGGAGCTCAACCTGAGGGTGATCAACACCCTGATGGCGGAGTACCCGAACGTCCCGATCGGCTACTCCGGCCACGAGACCGGGCTGCAGACCACGATCTCGGCGGTCGCCCTGGGAGCCTGCCTGGTCGAGCGGCACATCACCCTCGACCGCGCGATGTGGGGCTCGGACCAGGCCGCCTCCGTCGAGCCCGGCGGGCTGGCCCGGCTGGTGCGCGACGTCCGGGTCGTCGAGCAGGCGCTGGGCGACGGCGTCAAGCAGGTGTACCCCGGTGAGCTGACCGCCATGCGCAAGCTCCGCCGGGTGGCCGGGGTGGTGGCCGGCGCCGGCGCCGGGGCGGTCGCGTGACGGCTGCCACGCTCGCGCTCGTCGAGAGCCCCGTCCAGCTCCTCCACACGCTGGAGTGGTGCCACAGCACCGGTGCCGCGGCCGACACCATGGTCGCCGTCCTCGCGCCGCGGGACGAGGCCAGCCGGCGGCAACTGCGGGCGATGCTCGGCTTCGCCGACGAGGAGGGGATCGACGCGACCTGGTTCGACCCGCGACGGCCGGCCGAGCTGCCGGGCGCGCTGGTGCGGCTGCGGCGGGCGGTCTCGCGGGCGGACCGGCTCCTGGTCGGCGACCCGTTCTCGGGGCTGATCCGGGCCCTGCTGCCGGTGGCGCGGGCCGGGGACGTGGTGGTGCTGGACGACGGCACCGCGACCATCGACTTCACCGCCCGCCTGGCTGACCGCCGGCCGCTGGCGCGCTGGGACGCCCGTCCCGGCGGCCTGGGCGGACGGCTGCGGGACCGGCTGGGGTCGCACGCCGGCGCGTTCTACGCCCCCGGCAACGGCCGTCGGGTGAGCACCTTCACCGTGATGCCGGGCACGAGCCTGCCCGGGCTGGTGCGCCAGCAGAACGGCTACGAGTGGACCAGGCGCCGGTTCTCCCACCCCGAGGTGGTCGGCGGCACCGACGTCGTCGGGAGCTCGCTGGTCGAGTCGGGGGTGGTCGACGAGGCGGCGTACCTGGCGGTGGTGCACGCGCTGGCCGCGTCCCGGGGAGTCGGCG
>JAVHXR010000477.1:0-1311 GCA_031119515.1 Propionicimonas sp. | reverse complement strand
AGTCCGGAGTGGTCGACGCGTCCGCCTATCTCGACGCGGTGGGCTCGCTGGCCGCGGGCTCAGGCGGCGGGCGGTACTACGCCCACCGCCGCGAGGACGACGGCAAGCTGCGCGAGATCGCCGCCGGTACCGGGCTGGAGGTGGTCCGTCCCGAGGTGCCGCTGGAGGTCGAGGTGCGGCGCGGGCCGGTGGCCCGCCGGGTCGTCAGCTTCCCGTCCTCGGTGTGCTACACCCTGCCGGTGGTGCTCGCCGGCGTCCCGGTGGACATCCTGGCGGTCCCGGTCGAGCCAGGCTGGCTGCGGACAGGGGTCACCCCGGCTGCCCGCGGCTTCCTGGCGTCCATCGCCGAACGGTCGGGACTGCCGGCGCCCGACGGCGGGACGGAACCGGCGGCGCCGGTCAGCGCGGGACGAAGGTCGGCAGCCCGTTCTGGAAGGTGAGGTTGTAGCCCAACCCGTGGGCGACGATGTAGCTGATGCCGAGGATGACGATCGAGACCACGATCGCGAAGATCACGTAGGCCACCAGCCGGCCGGTGAGGTGTGCCTTCGGCAGGAACCCCTCGGCGTGGATCTCGGCGTCGCCGCCGGTGCCCCATGCCATCGCGCGGACGCCGAGGGCGAACAGCGCCGGCAGCCCGGCTCCGAGCACGATCCCGATCAACAGGATCCGCCATGCCGCATCCAGCGCGGCCCAGACCTGGCTCATCCGCCCACCCCCGGGGTGACCGGGAGCCGCTCGGCATCAGCCGCTTCCGGCTCCCACTCGTCGTTGACGTTGTGGTGCCCGATCGGGTCGCGCTTGGAGTGCAGCCACATCCACAGCCAGGCGCCGACCATCAGCGCGCAGACCGTGATCGCACCGGCGGTGCCGCCGATGGTGTGCCCGATCAGCCACATCAGGGCGCCCATCACGCCCGCGGCGGGCAGCGTGGTCAGCCAGGCCATGCCCATCCGTCCGGCGACTCCCCAGCGCACCTCCGCGCCCTTGCGGCCCAGGCCCGAACCGAGGATCGAGCCGGTGGCGACATGGGTGGTCGACAGCGGGAAGCCGAGCTGGCTCGAGGTCAGGATCACCGCGGCGGAGGCGCTCTCGGCTGCCATCCCCTGTGGCGAGGAGATCTCGACCAGTCCCTTGCCCATCGTCCGGATGATCCGCCAGCCGCCGAGGTAGGTGCCGGCGGCGATCGCGATCGCGCAGGACACCTTCACCCACAGCGGGATCTGGTGGGTGTCGGTCCACATCCCGGTGGCGAGCAGGCCGAGGGTGATCACGCCCATCGTCTTCTGGGCGTCGTTGGTGCCGTGGGAG
>JAVHXR010000476.1 GCA_031119515.1 Propionicimonas sp. | reverse complement strand
TCGAGGGGTACTTCATCGTCACCTTGGAGCCGATGTTGCCGTCGATCCACTCCATGGTGGCGCCCTCCTCGCAGGTGGCACGCTTGGTGACGAGGTTGTAGACGTTCGTCGACCAGTTCTGGATCGTGGTGTACCGCACCCGGGCGTTCTTCTTCACGATGATCTCGACCACCGCCGAGTGCAGCGAGTCGGAGGAGTAGATCGGCGCCGTGCAGCCCTCGACGTAGTGGACGTAGGAGTCCTCGTCGGCGATGATCAGGGTCCGCTCGAACTGGCCCATGTTCTCGGTGTTGATCCGGAAGTAGGCCTGCAGCGGGATCGAGACGTGGACGCCCTTGGGGACGTAGATGAACGAGCCGCCGGACCAGACCGCGGAGTTCAGCGAGGCGAACTTGTTGTCGCCGACCGGGATGACGGAGCCGAAGTACTCCTGGAAGAGCTCGGGGTACTCCTTCAGGCCGGTGTCGGTGTCGAGGAAGATCACGCCCTGGCGCTCGAGTTCCTCGTTGATCTTGTGGTAGACGACCTCGGACTCGTACTGCGCGGCGACACCGGCCACCAGCCGCATCTTCTCCGCCTCGGGGATGCCGAGCCGGTCGTAGGTCTTCTTGATGTCGTCGGGCAGGTCCTCCCACGACTGCGCCTGCTTCTCGGTGGAGCGGACGAAGTACTTGATGTTCTCGAAGTCGATCTCGCCCAGGTCGGCGCCCCACACCGGCATCGGCTTGCGCTCGAACAGTCGCAGCGCCTTCAGCCGGGTCTGCAGCATCCACTCCGGCTCGTTCTTGAGGGCAGAGATGTTGCGCACGACGTCCTCGTTCAGGCCGCGGGCGGCGCGCTGGCCGGCGGTGTCGTCGTCCCGCCAGCCGTACTGGTAGCTGCCGAGCGCCTTCAGGTGCTCTTCCTGGGTCGCACCCAGGCCGGGCGCGGCGGGGGTCGTCGAGGTCATCGGGCAGCCTTTCCTTCGATCGTCTTGTCGTCGCGCACCACGGGGTGCGGCACGTGGGTGGTGCAGACACCGTCGCCGTGGGCGATGGTCGCGAGCCGTTGCACGTGGGAGTCCAGCATCTGGGCGAAGGCGCGGGTCTCGGCCTCGCACAGTTCCGGGAACTCGGCCGCCACGTGGGCGACCGGGCAATGGTACTGACACAGTTGGACGCCACTGCGAACGGGCTGGAGCGAGGCCACGAACCCCTTGGCGGTCAACGCCTCCACCAACGCCTCGGCGGGGGTCTCGTATTCCCCTTCGATGGCGTGGAACCGGGTCTCGACGCCGGCGACGACCTGCTTGGCGAACTCGTTCACGGCCTCCTCGCCTGCGACCTGCTGCAGGTAGCCGAGGGCGCGGATCGCGAGGTCGTCGTAGGCCTGGTAGAACTCGCCCCGCCCGGAGTCGGTGAGAGCGAAGACGCGGGCCGGGCGGCCGCGGCCACGCGGGCCGTAGACCCGCTGCTCGCGCGAACTGAGGTGGCCGAGGCTGATCAGCACGGCGAGGTGGCGCCGCACGGCGGCGGGAGTGAGATTGAGTCGTTTGGCCAAGTCATTGGCAGTTGACGGCCCATACTGCAAAATGCTGCGGGAGACCCGGGAACGGGTGGAAGCGTCGGACTCGACCTGGGCAGGATCCACCGACTGGTTGTCCAGAGCGGGCGAGGCGCCAGGAGTGCTTTTCACAACACCATTGTTGTCCAGATTGTTTGACCGCTCAACCGAGCATCCGCACTGCGGGTGCGTTGTGACAACTACGACAGCCCGTCGTAGGCTGCCACCGGTGACTTCGTCGTGTCAGTGTTGACAGGCCACCACCCCTCAAAAAGCAGATGTGATTCCAGAAGGACGTCATCGTGACAACCGTATCGAGAGATACCCAGCCAGCGCCGGCACGCACCCGGGGACGGGTGCGCTCAGCCCTGTTCATCGCCTTCGGCCTCCTCGCCCTGACGCTCACCGCCTGCACCGCAGCGGGCACCGGTGAGCCTCAGCACACGAGTGGCCACAAGAGCGAGTTCGACCTGCCCTTGCCAAACCTTCACGAGACCTACTTCTTCGGTGGCGGGTTCAGCGGCTGGTACCTGCTGCTGATCGGCCTGCTGATCTGTGTCGGCGGCTTCGCGTTCGGCATCTTCAGCTACATGAAGCTGAAGAACCTGCCGGTCCACCAGTCGATGCGTGACGTCTCCGAGCTCATCTACGAGACCTGCAAGGCCTACCTGCTGCAGCAGGGCAAGTTCCTGATGCTGCTGTTCGCCTTCATCGGCGCGGTCATCTTCGTCTACTTCGGCTTCCTGAACACCACCGGCGGCTGGGGCCGGGTGGTCATCGTCCTGCTGTTCGCGATCATCGGCATGGCGGGCTCCTACGGCATCGCGTGGTACGGCATCCGGCTGAACACCTTCGCCAACTCGCGCACGTCGTTCGCCTCGCTGGAGGGCAAGCCGTTCAAGGTCTACAACATCCCGATGCGCTCGGGCATGAGCGTCGGCATGGTCCTGATCTCGACCGAGCTGATCATGATGCTCGCGATCATGATGTTCCTGCCGGCCGACATCGCCACCGCCTGCTTCCTCGGCTTCGCCATTGGTGAGAGTCTCGGCGCCTCCGCGCTGCGGATCGCGGGCGGCATCTTCACCAAGATCGCCGACATCGGATCGGACCTGATGAAGATCGTGTTCAAGATCGGCGAGGACGATCCCCGCAACCCCGGCACCATCGCCGACTGCACCGGCGACAACGCCGGCGACTCG
>JAVHXR010000475.1 GCA_031119515.1 Propionicimonas sp. | reverse complement strand
GGCCACAGCTGCACGAAGTCGCCCGCCGCGGCGTCGGAGACCTCGGGCAGGAACTCCTCCGCGTCCAGCAGCTCGACTCCCGCGGCTGCGGCGACCACCTCCCGGGTCTCTGCCGGGTGCGGCGAACAGGTGACGTAGGCAACCACCCCGCCCGGCCTGGCAGCGGCGATCGCACCGGCGAGCAACCGGTGCTGGAGGGCGACCAGCTCCGGCAGGTCATCCGGCCTGCGCCGCCAGCGGCTCTCCGGGCGGCGGCGGAGTGCGCCCAGGCCGGAGCACGGGACGTCGGCCATCACCCGGGCGAAGCTGCCCGGAGCCCAGGCGGGCCGGGTGCCGTCGGCGACGATCGCGACTGGCCGGTGCGGCTCGGGATAGGCGGCAAGGTTCGCCGCCACCAGGCGGGCACGGTGCGGCTGCAGCTCGCTGGCGACCAGCCGCTCCCCCTCGCCACGGGCCAGGCCGGCCAGCAGCGCAGCCTTCCCGCCCGGACCGGCGCACAGGTCGAGCCACGGACCCGCCACCGACGGCACCCGGCTCAACGCCAGCGCCACCAGTTGGGAGCCCTCGTCCTGCACCCCCGCCCTGCCCTGCCCCACGGCCGCCACCGCACCCGGGGCACCGGGGACGTAGGCACCGAACGGGGAGTACCGGGCGGGCTCACCGCCCAGCTCGTCGACGTCGGCCAACCCGGGTCGCACCACCAGGTGGTTGGTCGGCGCGGCGTTGTCGGCCAGCAGTGCTTCGCGTAGCTCCGAGCCCGCGCGGTCGCCCAGCGACTCGCGCCAGGCCTCCACGATCCAGCGCGGGTGCTGGGTGGCCAGCGCCAGCGCCCCCGGCTCGTCGAGGCCGGCGGAGAGAAGCTCCACCCAGCCGGCCAGGTCGCGGGCGGCGACCTTGCGCAGCACGGCGTTGACCAGGCCGGTCACCCTCCGCCCGACCTCACCGGCGGCCAGGTCGACCGAACTGGAGACCGCGGCATGGCTCGGGACCCGCATCCCCAGCAGCTGGTGCGCGCCGAGCCGCAGCACGTCGAGCACCGGCGGGTCGAGCCGCGCCACCGGGCGGCCGGCCGCGGCTTCCAGGATCGCGTCGTAGGTGCCCAACCCGCGGCAGGTGCCGAAGCAGAGCTCGGTGGCGAAGCCGGCGTCCCGTGGCGAGAGTCGCTGCGTCTCGGCCGCGAGCGCGAGGTTGGCGTAGGCGTCCGTGGCGCCGACCCTCCGTAACACCCGGTAGGCGGCCAGTCGGGCCGGATCGACACCGGGTCGGCTCATGCGAACGACCCGAGGTCGCCGCGCAGCCCGTTCGCCCAGGCAGCTGCCGGCATCGGGCGCCTGCCCTGGGGCTGCACCTCGAGCAGCCGCAGCACGCCCTCCGCCGTCCCGACCAGCACCTCGCGCCGCCCGGGAAGGATCACCCCTGCGGGCAGCCCACCGTCGCCGGCCTCGGCCAGCAGCACCCGGAACCTCTCCCCGGCGTACGTCGTCCAGGCCATCGGGGACGGGTTGCAGGCCCGCACCAGGCGCGCCAGCTCCGCGGCCGGACGCCCCCAGTCGAGCCGGGCCTCGGCGACGGTCAGCTTGGGGGCGACCGTGACGCCGTCCCCGGGTTGTTCGGTGGCGACGGCCGTCCCGGCCGCCAGCCGGTCGAGGGTCTCGGCCAGCAGGCCCGCCCCGAGTGGGGTGAGGCGTTCCAGCAGCATTCCCGAGGTCTCCGCCGGACCGATCTCGACCGCACGGTCGGCGAACACCGGGCCGGCGTCCATCGCCGCGACCAGCCGGAAGACGGTGACCCCGGTCCGTCCGTCACCGGCCAGGATCGCCCGCTGAACGGGAGCCGCGCCGCGCCACCGCGGGAGCAGCGAGTAGTGGACGTTGAGCCAGCCGTGCGCCGGCACGTCGAGGACGGGCTGTGGCAGCAGGGCGCCGTAGGCGATCACCGGGCAGGCCTCCGGTGCCAGCTCCCGCAGCCGCCGCAGGAACTGCGGGTCCCCGGCGCGTTCGGGCCGGTGCACCTCGATCCCGTGGTCGAGGGCCAGCCGCGCCACCGGACTCGGCACCGGGCGCTTCGAGCGACCCTGGGGTGCGTCGGGCCGGGTGAGCACCGCGACCACCTCGTGCCCGGTGTGCTCGAGCAGGTAGGAGAGGGTGTGCGCGGCGACAACGGGGGTTCCGGCGAACAGCAGGCGCATGCGGGTCAGCCTACGACCTGCGGATCGACCCGGACGCGCAGCGCCCCCTCGGCCTTGCGCGCCACCCGCTGCGAGAGCATCGCCCTGACCGCCGCCACCAGGTCCGCCCCCTGTGCGAGCGGGCTGCGCAGGGTGACCCGCCCGGCCGCGGGCTCGTCGGGGCGGCCCGCCGGAACCTCGAAGGGGCCCCGGACGTCGACCCCCGGGGGTGCCTGGAAGGTCTCCACGACCTGGTGGAGCAGGGAGAGTTCGCCCTCGATCGTGACCAGCTTGGCTGCGGGCGGGAAGCCGGTGGCCCGGCGTTCGGCGAGTTCCCGTTCGGCGTAGCCGGCCGGGTCGATCCGGAGCACCGCCTGGACCTGGCGGTCCGACGGTTCGCCGACCACCAGGACGGTGCCGCCCTCCTCTCCCGGCCGGGCCAGCGCGGCCACGGCGAGCCAGCGCCGCAGCGCCTCCTCGCCGGCCCGCAGGTCGGGACGGCTCACGGTCGCCCAGGTGTCGAGCACCACCGCCGCCGCGTACCCGGACGGGGCGGCAGGCTCGGCACCGGGGGTGG
>JAVHXR010000474.1 GCA_031119515.1 Propionicimonas sp. | reverse complement strand
GCCCAGAAGGGCATGCTGACGATGTTCCTCGCGATCTTCTTCGCGACGCTGGCGTTCGCGTTCGTCGAGCCGTTCTTCTTCATCGGCTACCTGATCTCGATCGCCATCTTCGGGCTCTACCAGGCCATCTTCATGGCCAACGCCGGTGGCGCCTGGGACAACGCGAAGAAGATCGTCGAGGTCGACCTGCAGGCCAAGGGCACCGACCTGCACGACGCCTCGATCGTCGGCGACACCGTGGGCGATCCGTTCAAGGACACCTCCAGCGTCGCGCTGAACCCTGTGATCAAGTTCACCACCCTGTTCGGCATGCTGGCGATCGAGTTGTCCATCATCATCAGCAACCCGGTCGTCAACGGCGTGCTCGCGGTGGTCTTCGGCCTGGCGAGCGCCTACATGGTGTGGCGTTCCTTCTACGGCATGCGGATCGACCAGCCGATGCTCACCAAGGACGACTTCATCGCCCACGACACCAACCCGGGCCCGGAGCTCGCTCCGACCGCCGAGGGCGCCATCGCGTCGCCGGCGCAGCGGGCGTGATCTGACGCGAGGAACCCGACGGCCGGCCCTCCCGGGGGCCGGCCGTCGTGCGTCCCCAGCGGGAGGGTGTGCCGGTCCCGCGGCGTCCGGGACGGACCCGGCACCCGCCGCACCCGTCGCCGAGGGCGGCCGGGCGGTGCGCTGTGAATAGACTGGCCGACGTGGCCGGACCGACAGCACTGACGCTTCGCGGGGTGTCGGTGCGGCTGGGCGGCCGGACCGTGCTGGACGGCCTCGACCTGGCCGCCGACGCCGGGCAGGTGACCGCCGTGCTGGGGCCGAACGGCGCAGGAAAGACCACGCTGGTGCGCTGCTGCACGGGCCTGCTCGAGCCGACCGCGGGCACCATCGAGGTGCTCGGACGCCCGGCGGGCAGCCCCGGCGCGAACGACAGGGTGGGGCTGATGCCGCAGTCCACCGGCGCCTGGTCCGGCGTCCGGCCCCGCGAGCTGCTGGAGTACCTCGCGAGCCTGTACGCCGAGCCGCTCCCGCCGGCCACCGTGATCGACCAGCTCGGCCTCACCGGGTTCGCCGCCACCGCCTACCGCCGGCTCTCCGGGGGCCAGCAGCAACTGGTCAACCTGGCCGGCGCGATCATCGGACGGCCCGCGCTGGTGTTCCTGGACGAGCCCACGGCCGGCCTCGACCCGCACGCCCGGCGCCAGGTCTGGCAGCTGATCGGCGGCCTGCGGGATGCGGGCGTCGCGGTGCTGCTCACCACCCATGCGATGGACGAGGCCGAGCAGCTCGCCGACCGGGTGCACCTGCTGGACGGCGGCCGCCTGGTGGCCAGCGGCACGGTCGCAGAGCTCACCGCCACCACCACGCTCGAGGACCTGTTCCTGTCCCTCACCAGCCCCGGCGGCGCGACGTGACCGGCCTCGACCTCGCCCCGGCGGCCGGAGCCGCGCCGCGACCGCGGCGGATCCTCCGCCACGCCGCGATGGAGTCCCGCCTGGTCGCCCGCAACGGTGAGCAGCTGCTGCTGGCGCTGGTCATCCCGATCGGGCTGCTGCTCGCGCACGCCGTCGCCGGCGAGCGGTTCGGGATCGCCCGCGAGCCCTTCGTCGCCTCCGTCCTCGCCCTCGGCCTGTGGTCCACCGGTTTCACCTCGCTGGCGGTGGCGACCGCCTTCGAACGCCGCTACGGCGTGCTGGAGCGTCTCGCCGCCACCCCACTGCGCCGCGTCGACCTGCTCGCCGGGAAGGCGTTCGCGTTCGCCGGCCTCGCGCTCGGCCAGTCCGCGGCCCTCGTCGCGGTCGGCTTCGCCGTGGGCTGGTCGCCGCACCCGAGCGTGGCGCAGACCCTCGTGGTGGTCGTCGCGGTGCCGCTCGGACTGCTCGCCTTCGCCGGGCTCGCCCTGGTGCTTGCCGGCCTCGCCAGCGCAGAACTCACCCTCGCGCTGGCGAACCTCGTCTACCTCGCCGGAGCGGCCCTCGGCATCGTGGTGCCCCCGGACGCCTATCCCGGCTGGGCAGAGCCGGTGCTGCGACTGCTGCCGACGACGGCGCTGGCCGAGAGCCTGCGCACCTGGGCCGGCGGCGGCACCGACCCGCTGCCGCTGGTCGTCCTCTCCTGCTGGGTCATAGCGGGCCTGGCGCTGGCCCGGAAGGTGTTCCGATGGACCTCGTGAGCTCGCCCACCGCCCTCCGCCGCTGGACGGTCGCGTCCCTGGTGGCCAACATGGGCCTCATCGTCACCGGCGGCCTGGTCCGCGTCACCGGCTCGGGCCTGGGCTGCAGCACCTGGCCGCAGTGCGAGCCGGGCTCCTACCTCCCCCACCCCGAGGCGGGCGTCCATGCCGTGGTGGAGTTCGGCAACCGGCTGCTCACGTTCGTCCTGGTCGCGATCGCGGTCGGGACCTTCGTCGCGGCCTGGCGCGCCCGGGACGAGACCGGACGGCCGCGCCGCGACCTGCGCGCGCTGGCGTTCGTCGCGGCGGTCGGCATCCCGGCGCAGGCCGTGATCGGCGGCTGGTCGGTGCTGTCCAGCCTCAACCCGTGGGTGGTCTCGCTCCACCTGCTGGCCTCGGTGGCGATCATCCTGGTCTGCGTGGTCCTCATCCACCGGGCGTTCGGCCTCGAGCCGGCGATCGTGCCCCCCGTTGTCGCCTGGCTGGCGCGAGCGGTGTTCGGGCTCGGGATGCTGGTCGTCGTGCTCGGCACCGAGGTCACCGGTGCCGGCCCGAACAGCGGAGACGGCGGGG
>JAVHXR010000473.1 GCA_031119515.1 Propionicimonas sp. | reverse complement strand
CTGTCCACCTCGGCGCTGGCCGCGCTGGTCGTCGCGCTGCTGCTCGGCCTGCTGCCGCTGCTGCTGCAGGCCGCGCTCGGCGCGGCGCTGACGCTGGGGCTGCGCGGCGCGTCGCTGCTGGCCTTCCTCGACGCCCATCGCTACCCGACCGACATCGTCACCGAGACACTGGTGACGCCGGCCGACTGGGCCGCCCGCGGGATGACGGCCGGTACGCCGTTCAGCCTCGCGCACACCTTCGGCCAGACCGGTCCGTTCCGTCCTCCCAACCTCGAGCGACGCCGCCCGGGGGTCTTCTTCGCCGGAACCGGGACCACTCCCGGGGTCGGGATCCCGATGGTCCTGATCAGTGGAGAGCTCGCCGCCCGGCGGGTCCGCGACTACCTCGGAGCGCCCAGATGACCGCCACCCGCGCGGGAGCGCCGGACCTCGCGGCCGGCTACGCCGAGTGCGCCCGGCTGACCAGGCGGCACGGCACCACCTACTACTGGGGGGCGCGGCTGTTGCGCCCCGACCGCCGCCGTCACGTCCATGCCGTCTACGCGCTGTGCCGGCTCGCCGACGACATCGTCGACGCCCCGGGGGCGACCATCGGCGACGCGGGTGCCACCCGGGCGGCCCTGACGGCGTTCCGGGGCCGCTTCGAGGACGCGCTCGCCGGCTCACCGGCACCCGGGGACGACGTCCTGGCCGCGGTCGCGCGGACGGTCAGGGAGTGCCGGATCGACCCGGCGTGCTTCGACCGGTTCTTCGGCGCGATGGCGATGGACCTGGAGGTTGACCGCTACGAGACCTTCGACGACCTCTGCGGCTACATGGACGGCTCGGCCGCGGTCATCGGGGAGATGATGCTGCCGGTGCTCGAACCCGTCGGCCCCGGCGCCTACCACCCGGCACGGACGCTCGGCCTGGCGTTCCAGCTGACCAACTTCCTGCGCGACGTCGGCGAGGACCTGGACCGGGGCCGGGTCTACCTGCCGCAGGCGGACCTGCGCCGGTTCGGCGCCGATCCCGCGCGCCGCGTGGTGGACGACGCCTGGCGGGCGGTGATGCGGCACGAGATCGACCGGGCGCGGGAGCTCTACCGGCAGGCCGAGCCTGGCATCGCTGTCCTGCCGCCCCGGTCGGCGCGCTGCGTGGCCACCGCCCACACGCTGTACGCCGGAATCCTGGGACGGATCGAGGCCCGCGACTACGACGTGTTCAGCGGCCGCGCCAGGGTGCCGACTCCGGTCAAGGCGCTGACCGCGCTGCGGGTGCTGGTCGGCCGGCCGGCCACGGGACCCGCCCCGGCGGGAGCCTGAGGGTGGACCGCTTCCAGTACCTCGCCCTGATGGCCGGCTGCCTGCTGGTCACCCTGCCGCTGGAGTTCTGGCTGGCGGCACGGGTGTATCGCCGGCCCCGCAGGCTGCTGCTCACCGTCGTGCCGGTCGCGCTGGTCTTCGTCGCCTGGGACCTGTTCGCCATCCGGAGGGACCACTGGTCGTTCTCCCCGGAGTTCACCACCGGCATCCTGCTGCCAGGGGCGATCCCGCTGGAGGAGATCGTCTTCTTCGTCGTCATCCCGGTGTGCGCGCTCCTCACCTACGAGGCCGTCGGCACCGTGCTCGCCCGGCTGCGGGCCCGGCGCCCCGCCACCGACCCGGCCCGCGAGGACGCCGATGCTTGAGTACACCGCCGGGGTCCTGCTCGCGATGGCGCTGGTCATCGCCGTGGAGCTGCTGTGGGCGAGGACCGGGATCTTCCGGACCGCCAGGTACTGGGTGGCGCTCGCGATCATGGTCGCCTTCCAGGTGCTGGTCGACGGCTGGCTGACCAAGCTGTCGGCCCCGATCGTCAGCTACAGCCCGGACCAGTTCTCCGGTGTCCGCTTCCCCTGGGACATCCCGATCGAGGACTTCGGCTTCGGCTTCGCCCTGATCACCGCGACCCTGATCCTGTGGGAAGTCCTCGGCCGCCGAGAATCGCAGGCCGGCGCGTGAGGCAGTGGCGTCCGGGGCGCGACCGCCGCGCCCTGCCGGTCCCCCCGGCCCGTCCCGGCTGCTCGGGACCCGACCGGCCGCGGGTCGTGGTGGTGGGCGGCGGGGTCGCCGGGCTTGCCGCCGCCACCGGCCTGGCGGAGCGCGGCGTCGCGGTCACCCTGATCGAGGCGGAGGCGAGCCTCGGCGGCCGGGTTCGGTCCTGGCCGACCGGCGACGGCCGGACGATGAGTCGTGGGTTCCACGCGTTCTTCCGGCAGTACTACAACCTCAGGGCACTGCTGCGGCGCGCCGACCCCGCCCTGGAGCGACTGGTGGCGATCCCCGACTATCCGCTGACCCTCGCCGGCGGGCCGACCGACTCCTTCGCCCGGATCCCCCGCACCCCGCCGTGGAGCATCCTCGGCTTCGTCGCGACCAGCCCGTCGTTCCGCTGGCGGGAGCTGGCGCGGGTCGACGTCCGGGCGGCCCTCGGCCTGCTGCGCGTCGACTTCCCGGCCAGCTACACCGCGGCCGACGGGATGAGCGCCGCCGAGGTGCTCGACCGGCTGCACTTCCCCGCCCAGGCCCGCCACCTCGCGCTGGAGGTGTTCGCGCGGAGCTTCTTCGCCGACCCCCGGGAGTTCTCCGGCGGCGAGCTGCTGGCGATGTTCCACACCTACTTCCTCGGCTCCGCCGAGGGCCTGTTGTTCGACGTGCCCGGCGACGACTACGACACCGCGCTGTGGTCGCCGCTCGGCAGCTACCTGACCGGGCTCGGGGTGGACC
>JAVHXR010000472.1:1829-2753 GCA_031119515.1 Propionicimonas sp. | reverse complement strand
AGACCTGGTCGCCGCCGCCGGGGTGGTCCTTGCCGCGGAAGAAGTGGTTGAAGCCGACCTCGTACAGGGTGGCGGAGGAGGCGTAGGACGAGATGTGGCCGCCGACGCCGACCCCGGGCCGCTGGGCGCGGTGCACCATGATCGCGGCGTTCCAGCGGGCCAGCCGGCGGAACCGTCGCTCGAGCTCGACGTCGCCGGGGTACCACGGTTCACGCTCCGGCGGGATGGTGTTGACGTAGTCGGTGGCGACCAGGGACGGGACGCCGATCTGCCGCTCCCGGGAGCGTTCCAGCAGCTTCAGCATGACGTAGCGGGCGCGGTTGCGTCCGACGTCGTCGATCATGGCGTCCAGCGATTCGAGCCACTCTGCGGTCTCCTCCGAATCGATGTCCGGCAGGTTCGTCGGCAGTCCGTTCAGGATCGGTCCCATCGAGTCGCGATCAGCCACAGCGTTGTCCTTCCTTGGTCCTCCCGGCCGCCCGGATCGCGGGCCGCCCGACCATGCAACCTACCAGCCGGGTTTCGTCTTCCCGAACATCCTCCCACCCCGGGGAACGTTCAGCGATGGGTGCGTTCCAGCAGTCGGTCGAGCGGCCAGGTGGTGATGATCCGGTCGGGTTCGACACCCGCTGCGACCGCGCGGTCGACACCGTTGGCGACGTAGCCCAGCTGCCGGGGGTAGTGGGCGTCGGAGTCGATCGCGAACTCGCAACCCATCTCGGCGGCAAGCCGCAGCAGGTCGTCGGGGGGGTCGTTGCGCTCGGGGCGGGAATTGATCTCGACCGCGACGCCGAACTGGCGGCAGGCCTCGAAGACCACCTCGGCGTCGAACCGGCTCTGCGGCCGGGTGCCGCGCCTGCCCGAGACCAGCCGGCCGGTGCAGTGGCCGAGGATGTCGACGGCGGGGTTCGCGATGGCGGCGAC
>JAVHXR010000472.1:0-1819 GCA_031119515.1 Propionicimonas sp. | reverse complement strand
GCGGCGACCATCCGGTGGGTCATCTGTTCGGCCGGCATCCTGAGCTCGGAGTGGACCGAGGCCACCACCACGTCCAGCCGGGCGAGCAGGTCGGCGCGCTGGTCGAGCCTGCCGTCGGCCAGGATGTCGACCTCGATGCCGGTCAGCACCCGCAGCGGCGCGGTCTCGTTGAACTCCCGGATCTGCTCGAGTTGGGCCCGGAGGCGTTCCGGGGAGAGCCCGCGGGCGACCGTGAGCCGCGGCGAGTGGTCGGTCACGGCGAGGTAGTCGTGACCCAGCGAGGCGGCGGTGGCGGCCATCGTCGCGAGCGGGGCGTGGCCGTCGGAGGCGTCGGTGTGGCAGTGCAGGTCGCCGCGGACGGCCGCCCGCAGCGCCACCGCCGGATCGGCTCCCATGACTGCACACCCTATGCCGGTTAGGCTGCTGGCCCGGAAGGAGGAGCCGCATGCCGACAGCCGGTGACTGGTGGCCGTCCGAGCCGACCCGGGCGAACCTGGCGCGCGACCTGCGCGCCTCCGCCGCATCCCTCACGACGGCCGCGATGGCCAGGATCGCCGACCAGCACCCCTGGTTCGCCGAACTCGACGCCGAGAACCGCTCCTGGATCACCGTGGTGGCCCGCTCCGGCATCGACGGGTTCATCAGCTGGTTCGCCGACGGCGGCACCGGAACCCCGCGGAGCATCTTCGACGCCGCGCCGCGCGCGCTCACCCGCCGGATCACGCTGCACCAGACCGTCGGCCTGATGCGCACCACGATCGACACCGTCGAGGACGCGATCAGCCTGCTGCCGCCCGACGCCCAGGCGCCGCTGCAGCTGGCGATCGTCCACTACTCGCGCGAGGTGGCCTTCGGCGCCGCCGAGGTGTACGCCCACGCGGCCGAACTTCGCGGGCGGTGGGACGCCCGGCTGGAGGCGCTGGTGGTGGACGCGGTGATCCGCGGCGACGCCGACGAGTCCGTGGTCTCCCGCGCGTCCGCCCTGGGCTGGTCGAACCCGCCGGGGGTCGCGGTCGTGATCGGCAACGCCCCGGAGGATCCGGGGGCCGCGATCGACCGGATCCGGCAGGTCGCCGGCGCCCAGCACGGCGACATCCTGGCCGCCCCGCAGGGCGACCGGCTGGTGGTCGTGGTGGGCGGTGACCTGGCCGACGACGAGCTGGTGCGGCTGGTCGGCGACTTCGAGTCGAACTTCGGGCCGGGGCACATCGTGGTCGGCCCGATCGTCGCCAACCTCGCCGAGGCGGGCCGCAGCGCCCGGTCGGCGCTGTCCGGGCTGCGGTCGGCGCACGCCTGGCCGGACGCGCCGCGACCGGTGGCGGCCGCCGACCTGCTGCCGGAGCGGGTGCTCGCCGGGGACGGCCACGCCCGCCGCCTGGTCGCCACCGAGGTGTACCAGCCGCTGGTCGCCGCCGGCGGGGACCTGGTGGCGACGCTGACCGAGTTCCTCGCCCAGGGCGGCTCGATCGAGGCGACGGCCAGGGCGCGCTACATCCACCCGAACACCGTCCGCTACCGGCTGCGCCGGATCCAGGAGATCACCGGCTACGCACCGAACCACCCGCGCGACGCCTACGTCCTGCAGTTGGCCCTCACCCTGGGCCGCCTGCTCGGCTGACGGCTCGCCTGGCCGGGTGCCACGGGACCGGATCGGGCGCCTCCCCGACCCCGCGACGATGGTTCAGCAACCTCTCAGAAACGCAGGACCTCCACAATCAGGCGCGCCCAACACGGCCGATCATTCCGGCGAGATTGTGGGATTCCTACAAAGGTGACGGGTCCGTTTTCGTTGCGGGACGTCCCGCGTCGATGTCGGAAC
>JAVHXR010000471.1 GCA_031119515.1 Propionicimonas sp. | reverse complement strand
GAAGCCCGCGACCCGGTTGAGGATCGGGGCATCCACCGAGGCGACCTGCCCGAGTCGGGACTATCTTGCCAACGGGCTTGGCCCTCTCGGCCTTGGCCCACATCCCGCATCCATATCCACGTGCCCACTGCCCAACGCCGCGGGTGAGCAGGCTCCGCGCAACTTCCGGCAGCCACTCACCGGCAGCAGAGAGCTGTCAACGGCTTAGGGTCATCGAGAATGCCGGAACGAGCTGTGACCTGGACCATCGTGCCCCCTCGGTGGAGAAACATCGGGAGGGTAACGGAACTGAGCGGTACCCCGTTCAGCGTCCATCACGCTACACCTGGGCACCAAGACGGAGGCGCCTTGCTCAGTGCTGCAGCGTCCACACCGCAGGCCTTCGCTGTCCGGCCGACAAGTGCCTGCCGCCACCCGCGGATAGTCAACACAACCGCCCCGGTTCCGATTGCCATGTCATCGGCAGCTCCGGATATCCGCTCCTCGGAAGATCCGTGCGAGTCCGCGTGCCGAGCTGCGTCGGCGAACACCCCTGCCAAAGCCCGTTGCCACCGCAGCGGCGGCGTCAGGGATGAGCGTTTATCAGCGTGATCAGTCCGGCAACTGCGACAGCCCGCGCTCGTCTCGCGCCGGGGGCGGGGACACCAGGGCGGCGACCAGGAGCCAGAGGAACCTTCGCATCGCACTCTCCTTCGGGGACGGCTCAGCTGCTCAGCAGCCGGAGCAGGGGCGGGACAAGGAACAGCAGGCCGAACAGCAGCGTGGGCAGCACCATCAGGACACCCATCCGCTCGGAGGTCTCGGCGGCGCGGAGCTTCGTCCGGGTCAGGTGCGCGTCGCGGAGCTCCTTGACCCGGGCACGGAGCGCTGTCGACAGCGAGGCTCCCGCCTCGTCGAGTCGCATCACGTCCGCGACGTCCACCAGCGCCGGCAACTCGAGCTCGCGCCCCAGCCGCCCCAGCTCGTCGTACGGGGCGCGTTGCTCGAGCCGGGCCCGCTCCAGGGCGTCGCCGATCGCACGGAACACGGTCACCTCCGAGGCGGCGGCCGCGGCTCGCAGCGCCTGCGTGCCCGACCGGTTCGCCAGCCGCTCCAACGTCACCAGGTCGAAGAAGGTCAGCAGTGCCTCGGTCGCGTCCTCGGTCACGGCGCTGTCGCGGCGGCGCAGCAGGATGTCGGGCAACAGGAAGCCGACCACCCCGCCGACCAGGGAGAACAGCGCCGGGAGCGGCGACACGGCACCGGTCAGCCAGCCGAACAGGACCCCGACCACGGCCGGCACCAGCAGCCCGACGAACCCCGACACCACCTTGTGGGCGAGGTGTCGGTCGACGCTCGTCCCGACCATTCGCAGCCGCCGCCGTTGCGTCTCGTCCGCGACCGCCAGGCCGAGGTGGAGCCGCGCCCAGGCGCCGACCCTGCCGAGCCCGGCCTCCGGTTCGGGGACCTCAAAGTGGCGGCCGTCCAGCAGGTCGAAAATGTCGGCCAGCCGAGGCTGGCGCTGGGTCCGCACCAGCGCGAGCGCGAACAGCCCGCCCGCGAGCAGGCACCCGGTCAGGGCTGCCAGGAGCACCATCAGGTCACCCTCCGCAGGATCCGTTGCCGGGGACGGGGTTGCGCAAGCCGGCGGAGCATCAGCAGCGAACCGAGGTAGGCGGCAATCAGCACACTGAGGATGAACTGCCCGGTCGGCGTCCGGTAGGGCTCGAAGAAGCCGCCCCCGAGGACCAGCGCTCCGCCGAGCACGACGAGCGTGATCACGGTCACCTGCCGGACGACGATCCGGGGCTTGGCACGCTCGGTCTCGATCTCCCGGGTGGCCCGCAGGCGTTCCTGGATCGCGTCCGCGAGCGCCCCGAGAGAAGCCTGCGCTCCCGTCCCGCCGCGCTCGGCCGACAGCGCCAGCGCAGCGACCACGGCATCCACGTCCGCGCTGTCCAGCTCGTCGGCCATCGCGTAGAGGGCCTGCTGAACCGTCCAGCGGTCGTCCAGCCGCTGCACCAGCAGGCCCAGGTGCCCGGCGAGCAGTTCGGGCGCCTGGCGGACCGAGATCCGGATGGCGTCGCCGATGGAGCGTCCTGTCGGAAGGATCGCCGCCAGGCTGCGCACCCAGCGGTCGAGCGCCTCGAGCAGGCGCACCTCGCGGTCGTCCGGCTTCCCGAGCAGGTACGGGACGCCCAGCCCGAGGACCGGGCCGAGGACGGCGAGGAGCACCCAGCCGGTCAGCGCGGCGGCGACCACCCCTGCCAGTGCCCAGGCCGCCGTCGCGGCGAGCCGCCGGGGGCCGAACCGGCGGACCAGCGCCACCACCCGTCGGCGTGGCGGGGTTCCCGCACCGGGTTCGGAGGGCTGGCTCGTCCAGCCGACGACGGCGGCGAGCAGCCCTCCGGCGATCAGGACGCCGAACACCACGGAGGGCGCGAGCCCCGTCACGGCTGCCACCCGGAAGCGAACGGGGCCAGTTCCGCGACGAAGTCCGGATCGGGGGTGAAGCGCGCCGCACCGCCCGCGGGATCAGCCTGGTACACCAGGTGGGTCACCGGACGGCCCGCCTCGACGCCACCGGTGAGCTGTCGAACCTCGGACACGATCCGGGTTCGGACCCCGCCCCGCCAGGTGTCGTCGATCAACCGGACGTGGACGAGCAGATGCAGGTGGTGGGCGATCTGCCGGTACGCCTCGTCTATGCCCAGGACGCCGCCCTGGGCCACCCGGGAGGCGAGCCGGTCGATCGTCGACGCCGCGGAGTGGGAG
>JAVHXR010000470.1 GCA_031119515.1 Propionicimonas sp. | reverse complement strand
CCGGCCGCCGAAAGCTTCGAGGCGGGGTCCGCGGCCGGGGGGATTGGCCGCGGACCCCTCGAAGTCGACCCGGGCCAGCCCAACGGGACACCCGCCGCTTCGGGCGCCGTGACGGAGGGAGTGTCAGCGGCGCCGTGGCTCGGACTGAAGGTCGTCTGGACTCCACTATCGGCGCACGGCCGGCGCCCCGTCGGGGGAGGGTGCGGAAATGGTGCCGGAGGGCTCAGGCGGTTGGTCAGGTTGGACCAGCCGCCCGGCGGCCAGGTCAGACGCCGAGTTCCCGGCGCAGCTTGGCGACGTGCCCGGCTGCCCGGACGTTGTACTGCGCGACTGCGACCGTCCCGGTGCCCTCGGCGTCGACGTCGATCACGAAGGTGGAGCGGATGACCCCCTCGATCTGCTTGCCGTAGAGCACCTTGGTGCCGTACGCGTCGTACTCCTTGAGCACCGTCTTGTCGGGATCGGCGAGCAGGGTGAAGGAGAGGTCGGCCTGCTCGCGGAACCTGGCGAGCTTGTCGGGGGAATCCGGCGAGATTCCGACGACCGTGTAGCCGGCGGCGGCAAGGTCGCTGAGCGCGGCGTCGAAGTCCACCGCCTGGGTGGTGCAGCCGGGGGTCAGCGCGGCGGGGAAGAAGTAGACGATGGCCCGGCTCCCGGCGAAGTCCGACAGCGAGACCGACTGCTGGTCGGCGTCGGGAAGGGTGAAGGCAGGGGCGGTGTCGCCGGGCGTCAACTGGGCCATGCGCCCACTCTAGGCCAGATCGCCGAGCGCTCGCGGGCGCACTCCCGCGCCGGGTGGGGCCGCTGGCATAGTGTGGGGCAAGGAGCACGCATCGGAGGAACCCATGGCTGACAGCATCCGACCCAAGGCCGAGATCGAGGCGGAACTCGCGGCCGCCCGGGATCGTCTCGCCAACGGGATCGCCAGCCTGATCAACGAGGTCCACCCGCGTGCGATCGCCCACCGTGCCGCCGCGGACGTCCGGACGGCGGCCAGCGGACGGGTGCGTGCCGTGCGTGCGCAACTGGTGGAGCCGGACGGCAGCCTGAACGTCACCCGGGTCGGCCTGCTCGCCGCTGCCGCCGCCGGTGCGGTCGCCTTCGTTGCGGTGGTCCGTTCGATCGTGCGGCGCTGAGAACCTGCCACAAGAACGAAGGCCCTCGTCCGGTTTCCCGGTCGAGGGCCTTGTCGTGCGCCGCCAGGGACTCGAACCCCGAACCCGCTAGTTAAGAGCCAGCTGCTCTGCCAGTTGAGCTAGCGGCGCGCGAGTAGAGACTCTACAACACCCGGACGGCGAGGGTGAAATCGGGGCGGGCCGGGTGGCCCCGGCCTCACCGGTCGCGGCTGGAGATGCAGAACAGGTTCCCCTCGGGGTCGGCGAGGGTGATCCAGCCGTAGTCCTCCATCGCGTCGCGGTACAGGATCCGGGCGCCGGCAGCCTCGAACGCTGCCGCCTCCGTCTCACGGTCGGCGCAGGTCAGGTCGAGGTGGAGCTTGTTCTTGCCTGGCGTCGGATCCGGCACCCGGATGAAGCACAACTGCCAACCGGAGCCGTCGGTGGCGCCGATGATGGCGTGCGCGCGGACCCCGGTTCGCCAGACGTCCCGCCACCCGAGCCGGTCACGCCACCAGTCGGCCAGCGCGAACGGGTCGGCGCAGTCAACGCTGACCTGGGCGGGTCTCACCGTCATGTCGCCAAGGCTAGGGCGCCGGGGACGCCACCCGCGGCGCTTCGGCGGATCGGGGAGCGTGGTGCCGGCGGGAGGGGCCCCCGCGCTGTTTCCACCGGATTACGCCTATGTTTCAGGCATGTTTCGTGGCAGGCTGTGGCCATGGAGCGACGGAGCACTTCGTCCCCGCGCCCGGGGCTCTGGGCGCGGCTGCTCGACGGCGAGCGGGTGTGGGGCGAGGCCGAGGTGACGGTGCCGCGAGGAGGCGTTCCGCGCTACTGCCTGGTCGTCTACCGACCGGGCATCGAGGCATCCGACCGCAGGCTGCTGCGGCTGTGGCACCGCTGGCCGCTGTACGGCGGCACGGGGTTCTTCGCCACCGCGCTGCTCGTCTCCTTCGTGCTGCCGGCGCCGTGGCCGCTGCTCACTGCGATCGGCTGGTTCCTGACCGGCTTCGGCTTGCTCGGCTACCTGACCGCCGACGAGCGGGCAAGGGTGCGCCGCCTGTCGCTGTTCGACGACGGCGATGCGGCGGGGCTGGCCGACGCGGCCGCGCTGGCACGGCTGCGCTGCCTGGGCGAACTGCTCGTGGCCGCCGATGCCGACCTCGCCTCCGGCCGGATCACGCAGGTCGAGCACGCTCTGGCGTGGTCGACCGCCTACACCGAGCTGAGCCGGCCCGGGGTCGGCGTGCGGCACGCGTCCGGGCGACACCTCCACCGGCTGCCCTGACCAGGTCCGGCCGGGTCAGCGACGCAGCCCGGCCTTACGCACCGCGGCGATCCGCTGACGGCGGAGTTCGTCCAGCTCGGGGTTCGGGAGCGGCTCCAGCGGGTGGCCCAGCGCCAGCTCCAGCAGGTGGTCGGCCAGGTCGGGATTGCGGGCGAGCACTGGCCCGTGCGGGTAGGTGCCGATCACCTTGTCCTGGACGGCTCCCTCGGTGCCGTCGTTGGCGTTGCCGACCCCGATCTCCAGGTAGCCCAGCGGGGCCGCGCCGGATCCGAGGGTGGTGAAGCCCCCGTGGTTCTCGAAGCCGGTGATCAGCGACTCCGTCCCGTCCGGGCGGGTCCAGCGGCTGAGTAGCTCAC
>JAVHXR010000469.1 GCA_031119515.1 Propionicimonas sp. | reverse complement strand
TCTGGTACAAGCCGGTCGGGTTCCCCGGGCAGCCGGTGCCCGGGGAGGACGAGGAGGAAGAGGGCGGGGCCCACCTCGCCCTCCAGTCCCGGCGGGATGTGCCGTGATGGATTCCATGCTGCGCGCCTTCGCCCTCGCCTATGCCCTGGCGTTCGGACTGGTCATCGGGTCGTTCGTCAACGTGGTGGCCTATCGCATCCCGGCCGGGGTATCGCTGCTGCGGGAGAGCCGCTGCCCGTCCTGCGATGCGCCGATCCGCGCCTGGCAGAACGTGCCGGTGCTGTCGTGGCTCGCCCTGCGTGGGCGGTGTGCACGTTGCCGGGCACGAATCTCCTGGCGCTACCCCGTTGTCGAGCTCACCACGGGGGTGCTGTTCGCCGCGCTCACCTGGTTCCTCCCGTGGATCGCCACCACGCCCTCCGCCGACGACCTGGTGTCGCTCGCCTCGCTCGGACCCGGCGACGGGTGGTACGCCAGCGGTGCCGGAGTGGCGGTGCTGTTCGCCTTCTGGTGGTTCGCCGGAAGCAGCGTCGCACTCACCCTGATCGACCTGGACACCCGACGCCTGCCCAACGCGATCGTGCTCCCCTGCTATCTCGTCGGAGCCGCGCTGCTGACGACCGCCGGGCTTCTGGGCGCCGACTGGTCGGCGCTGTTCCGTGCCGGGATCGGGATGATCGCGCTCTTCGGACTCTACGCCGCGCTGTGGCTGGTCAGGCCGGGGGCGATGGGCGCAGGAGACGTCAAGCTCGCCGGCGTGGTTGGCCTGTACCTGGGCTGGCTCGGCTGGGGACCCCTCGCCGTCGGGGTCTTCTCGGCCTTCCTGCTCGGCGGGGTCTTCGGCATCACGCTGCTCGCGTCCCGGCGCGCGGGCCGAAAGACAGCGATCGCCTTCGGACCGTGGATCATTCTCGGCGCCTGGACCGGGGTTCTAGCCGGAACGCAACTCGCCCAGCTCTACCTCACCCTCAACGGGCTCACCTGAGCCTGGAGCTGACTGACAAGGGGAAACAATGGCCAGAACGATCGTGGGCCTCGAGATAACCGAAGAGAGTATTCGGGCCGTCGAGCTCACCCGCGGCAAGCGACCTTCCGTCGTCGCCGCGGGCGAGGTTCGGCTCCCGTCGGGGATCGCCAAGGACTCCGAAGTGCTCGATCTCGACGCGGTCGCGCTCGCCGTCACGCAGTTGTGGAGCCAGGCGGGAATCAAGTCCAAGGAGGTCGTGGTGGGGGTCGCCAACCGCCGCATCCTCGTCCGCGAGCACACCTCCCCCGCCCTGCGGCCCGATCTGATGCGCGCCGCGCTGCCGTTCGAGGTGCAGGACCTGCTGCCGGTCCCACCCGAGCAGGCTGTGCTCGACTTCTACCCGATCGCGGCTTCCGAGGGGCAGGTTCACGGCCTGCTGGTGGCAGCTGTCTCGGAGACCGTCGAGACGCTGATCACCGCTCTGAGCCGCGCCCGGCTCAAGACCGCCGCGGTCGACTTCGTCCCGTTCGGGCTGGCCCGGGTCGCCGGGATCATCGCCCCGGAGGGAGCGACCGTCGCCGTCATCGCCGTCGGGGAGCACACCACGAACCTGGTCGTCGCCCAGAACGGCATCCCTCGTTTCGCCCGCATCATCCCGGTCGACCTCGGCACCAACGCCCCGGAGGCGGACCGGGGAGAACCGTCGTCCGCAGCGCCGACCGAGGAACTCCCCCAGGCCCGGCGGGCACTCGGCCCGGCGGTGTCGGAGCCGGTCTCCCCGGCGGCGACGGACCTGGTCGGCAGGTTGCGCAACACACTCAACTTCCACGCCAGCCGCCCTGGTGCCGAGCCGGTCGCGACGGTCTACCTGACCGGCCCCGGGGTACAGGCGCCGGGATTGCTGCAGCTTGCGGGTTCCTCCCTCGGTGTGCCGGTCTTCACCCTCGACTCCACCAACATCGTCGCCGCAGGCCGAGCGGCGCCACCCCCCGGCAACCTGGCGCTGAGCCTGGTCACCACGCTCGGGGTCGTCCTCGGAGAGGATCAGTGATGGCAAGGAAGGATCCGGCCCAGCCGAAGCCCGAGCGGAAGACCAGAAGCCAGGCCAAGGCTTCGGGACTGGTCCTGTCGGGCGTCCCCCGGGTCAACCTGCTTCCCGCCTCCGAGGTCGAGCGAAGGGCGGCTGGCCAACTCGTGCGGCGGTGGGCGGCCGGGCTCGCCGTCACTGCAGTGGTGGTCGGGGGGATGGTCGCGGGCGCGTCGCTCTTCCTCGCCGACGCGGATCGGAACCTCGCCGCCGAGCAGAACCGGACCCTCGACCTCAACGCCGAGCTCGGCGAGCTCTCACCGGTCAGCCGCGCGATCGCCGAGCGCGCCAGCCTCAACGAGCTGCGGTCAGATGCCATGGGCAACGACCTGGAATGGCGCTCCCTGTTCGCCGAGGTCGACAAGGCCCTCCCTGGCGGAGTGCAACTCGCGGGAGTCAACCTGATCACCGGGGCGAACCCCGTGCCCGAGGTCGAGCCCACCGCCGGAATCGGTCTGATCGGGGTGCTCACGTTCTCGTCAGACGACCCCGCGGACCAGTACCGGACCGTGGCCGCCCTCCGCAAGCTCGACGTGGTGATAGCGGCTGAGGCCGGCAAGCTCGCTGCCGCCGAGAGCGGTTTCACCTTCGGAGTGGAGGTCGTCGTGGACCAGACCCACTACAGCGGCACGTTCCAGAGCCCGGAGGGGGCGAAGTGAGCGCCTCCCGCCGACTCATCAACCTCGCCGGCACGCTGCTGGTCATCAT
>JAVHXR010000468.1 GCA_031119515.1 Propionicimonas sp. | reverse complement strand
GATGGGGGAGGGCGGCCTGGTGGCGGTCGGTGACGACCGTCCCGGCCTGCTCACGTTGCTGCGCAACCCGGTCAGCTGGGCGGGCATCCTGCTGGCAGCGCTGGTCGTCGGCCTGGCCGTCCATAGCTTCCGGTGGCGGCGGCGCAACCGCGGCGACCTCGGCGAGGACCTGCCCCAGGCTCCGGACGGGGCACCGCTGCCGCCGGCGACAGCACCCGCGCGGCGGCCCGGATCGAGCATCCCCACGGCGGCGCCGGCGAAGCGCGACGGGTCGCGCGAGCCTGCTGCCGCACCGCCGCGCCGGGAGGGCTCGCGGAGCCCCTGGGCGCCGCCGGAGTGACTGCCCGGGAGCGGCGGGCGCCGGCGACATCGTAGGCTGCCGTCCATGGGACGACGGCGCCCGGTGGCGATGCTCGCGCTCCTGCCGCTGCTCGCCGGCTGTGTGACGATCCACGGCCAGTTCGAGCTGGGTGGGGACGGCACCAGTCGCTACGACCTCACGGTGGTCGTCCTGCGCGCGTCGGCGGGTGCGACGCAGGACGCTCCGGTGCTGTTCTGCAATGACTTCCAGCGCATCTTCCCGCCCGGGGTGGTGATCGACACCGTCGAGGATGGCGGCCACGTCAGCTGCCGGCTGAGCGGTACCGCCCCCACCGCCGAGCTCGGCGATCGACTCGAACGCTCGACCGGAGCGGTGATCAGGCACGAGGAGGGGAGCTACCGGTTCATCTGGGACCCGCGCTCGGATCCTTCGCTCGCCGAGGGAGTGGACGACTTCGAGTTCTCGGTCACGTTCCCCGGTGAGGTGCTCGAGCACAGCGGTTCCAGCACGGTCTCGGGAACCACCGTCACCTGGCGTGACCCGGCGGACCTGTTCACTCCCGGCGGGCTGTCCGCGGCCGGTCTCGACCGCGGCCGGCCGTGGCCCGCCTTCCTCGCGGCGACCGGGCTGGTGCTCGGGCTGGGGGCGATGCTCGCCCTGGCCGGGCGCGTTGCGCGGCGCCGCAGGGCCGACGAGGCGGGGTCGGCGCCCCTGTCCTCCTGGCCGCCGCCGTCTCCGCACGCCCGGGTGGCCGGCGCGGGGTTCCTTCCTGCGGGGGAGCGCCTGCCGCCGCAGGCCTGGGCCCCCGGGCCGCCGGAGCTGTCGCACCGGCCGGCACCAGAGGTCGGGGTCGACCCCGGTCCGGAGACCGGCCGGGCCGAGCCTCCGCCGCCGAGCCCGTGGGCGCCGCCGGCGTGAGTCGCTAGGGTGTCGCCGGCCGGTGGAGCACGAAGAACCCGCGGTGCACCGGGCTGCCGGCATCGGCCCGGTCGGAGTCGGTGGCGACGTAGGAGTCCAGCACGGCGACCAGCCGGGCGTCGAGTTCGTCCACCTCGGCCTGGCTGAGGTGCAGGGCGAAGGTCGCGAAGGTCGACACCGCCGCGGGTCCCGCGGCACCGAGGTCGGCCACCGAGAGCGCCACCGGCCCGTACTGCAGTTCGGGGGCGGCGCCGGCCAGGGGGGATTCCAGCCACCAGCTCCGGCGGGTGCTCCGGTAGGGCTTCTCGCGCGCGCCCCGCGTGCCGGCGCGAGGTGGGAGCTGTTCGACCAGGCCCGCCTCCACGAGGATCCGCAGGTGATAGAGCGCGGTCGCCGGGTCGACCGCCAGGCGATCGGCGAGCTGGCGGTTGGTGAGGTCCTCGGTGGCGGTCAGCCGCAGGATCCGCTGCCGCAACACGCTGGCGAGCGCGCGCGCCTCCGCCTCGGTCGGCGGACGGCGAACCGGCACGTCCGGCGCGCCGGCGGCCGGCGTCGGTGGTGTCATGGGTCGACCCTACCAAGTGATTGGAAATCTTCCAATCAGTGGGTTAGGATCCCCGGGTGACCAACGAACCGCGGCTCGAGGCGCCCGCGCCGACCGACCCCCCGATCCCCGAGCCGCGGCTGGGTCCCGCCTACGCCACGGTGTGGTCGGCGTCCATGTTGTCCAACCTCGCCGACGGGGCACTCAAGCTCGCCGTGCCCGTCCTCGCGGTCCGCTACACCGACTCGCCGGTCCTGGTCGCCGGGGTCGGGGTCGCGATGAGCCTGCCGTGGCTGCTCTTCGCGCTGCCGGCCGGCGCGATCCTCGACCGGGTCGACCGGCGGGGCGCGATGGTGGCGGCGAACCTGTCCCGGATGGTCGTGGTAGGGATCCTCGCGCTCGCCGTCTGGGCGGGGGTGGGGTCGATCTGGCCGCTGTATCTCGCCGGAGTGCTGATCGGCGTCGCCGAGGTGTTCTACGACACCGCCAGCCAGTCGATCCTGCCGCAGGTGGTGGGACGCTCCCAGCTGCCCACCGCCAACGCCAGGCTCTACGCCGGCGAGTTGACAGCCAACCAGTTCATCGGGCCGCCGCTGGGCGGCTTCCTGGTCGCCGCGAGCGCAGCGCTCGCCCTCGGCGTCCCTGCGGCGCTCTGGGCGCTCGCGGTCGCCGCTCTGGCCTGGGTCCCCGGGTCCTTCCGGGTGCACAGGGAAGGACCGCGCACCAGCCTGTGGGCCGACATCAGGGAGGGCTTCGACTTCCTGATCAACCACCGGCTGCTGCGCACCCTGGCGGCGATGACCGGGGTGTCCAACTTCGCCAGCAGCATGTCGTTCGCGGTGTTCGTGCTGTTCGGGTTGTTCGGGCCGTGGATCGCGCCGTATGACCCGTTGGCGAGTGATGTGGCGCAGGCGCTGAAGCCGCCGTCGATGGCGCACTGGTTCGGCACCGATGCGTTGGGCCGGGACATCCTGTCGCGG
>JAVHXR010000467.1 GCA_031119515.1 Propionicimonas sp. | reverse complement strand
CCAGTCCACGAGCGAGGCCTACGGGCACCTGCGCAACGCCGCCTGGCACTACCTGTCGATCGACCACGACGGGGGAGAGGCACTGTTCCTCGGCGCGGCGTGCCTGGACGTCGAGGACGCGTTCGAGAAGGCCGAGGTCATCCCCGAACTCGTCCAGGACGAGGGCTCGGCCGAGGCCGCGATCACGGCGGCGCTGGCGTCCCTCGCGGACGGCAACGGTCCGCTTGTGCCAGCGCTCCGGGAGGCGTTGGTCGAGTTGGCCGGGCGGGCAGGAGTGCGATGACCGCCACGGTCGCCGGCCTGCTCGACCGGCTCCACGCGCAGGCGTTCGCGATCTCCAATCTCGCCGCCCGGCCGTCCGAGGACCGGTGGCGTGCCCACGCCGTCGTGTGGCCGCGATTGGCGCTGGCCGCGATGCGGGCAATGAACAACGTCCCGGCCGGTACGGCCACCGATCCCGAGTTGGTGCTGGTGCACTCGATCCTTCAGCCCATCGCACGCAACGAGTGGATCCCGAAGATCTCGGGCACTCCCGCGACGAACGTCCCGCCGGACAAGCGTCTGGTCGACATGACCCGCGTCCTCGGCGGCATCGCCGACCTGCTCAGCATCGGACTGAAGGCCGTCGTCAGCGACTCCACCGCCATCCTCGGGCTGCGGTCGAACCTGCTAGCCCCGGTGATGGTGGCCGCCAACTGGAGCCTGGCGACCGCCCCCGATGTCGCCCGGAATGTGACGCCCCGGCGCCACCTCCAGCTGGTCTCCGGGATCGGCACGGCGTTTGCGTTCGTCCCGGTCGGGCTGCGACCCGGCCAGTACGACGACATCGCCGCGGTGCCCCACAGCGAGAACAGCCTGGACGCCGCTATGCACAACTGGCTGGACGCCGCCAAGAACGCACTCGGCACCCGGAAGGGACTCTCGGGCGTCACGCTGCAGACCATCGCCGCCGACCTCAGTGTCCTCTGCGGGGCGGCAGCAGCCACCACAAACGCGGCGATCGTGCTCGGTCAGCTCACCGAGGATCGCGGACGTCCGGTCGTCGAGGCGATCAGCGACGCCAACACCAAGTGGCGCGAGGCGTCCCGCTGGCCACAGACGATCTACCTCGGCGGCGTCCGCGATACCGGACTGGCCGACGCGTCCATCCGACTTCGCCAGACCGTCATCGACACCGTGCGCGACGGCAAGTCGTGGGCCGGTCCCGTGGTGATCGCAGACCGCATGAAGGGCCAGGAGCTGGCCTCGGTCGGCCGGCGAGCCATGCACATCGCGGCCGAGGCCGCCCCGCTCCAGCAGGCTGCGGTCACGAACCTGTTCTTCGGCAAGGACCGGGTCATGATGGCCTCCCGGTCGCTGGACGGCGCGACCTCTATGAACAAGGCCGTCTTCACCGCTCGCCGGCGTGGCACCTGGATCCCCATGCCCCGCTACGAACCGACCGGTGTCGAGGTCTACCGGGCAGCCACCAAAGCCGCCAACGCCACCACCGCGGCCCGCCTGCTCTCGGTGGCGACTGCTAGGCCAGCCGTAGCACCTTCAACGCCCTCGCCACCGACCGCCATCGAGTTCAGCCAGGGACGCATCGCAGCCTCTGGAGCCACGACCCCGAGCACACCGGCCCACCGGCTGATGCAGGAACCCCCATTCGGCATGGGAACTGGCGGGCCGTCGCCGTCACCGTCCGGCCCGTCCCTCCGGCGGTAGGAGCATGCTTGGACCTGTGGCTGCGAAAGCAAGCATCCAACCAGACCGCGCGCGCGAAGGACGCAGGCACATCCAGCGTGGGCGCCAAGCCAACCAGCTAGACGTCGCCAACATCATTCGGCGAGTGCGCGTCGAGAAGGACGGGCCTACAACAACATGCCGGCCACGCCGCCGGGCCACAGTTACACGCCACAGGTTTCTGCAGAGAGTACGGCACGGCGTCGCCAGCGACTCTCGTCACGATCAGCGAGATCGTCGAGCGGTACGGCGTTGCCCGCAAGACCGTCTGCGCTGGACGCAGGCAGGCAAGATCATTCACGCGCTGACTCTGCCCGGCAGAACCGGCGCTCACCTCTTAAGCGAGCAAGTAGTTGACGCAGCGTTCGGCGGCTGGCAGGGATAGCTTGAACTGCGCTCGTGCGGAACTGCCCTGCAGGCTTGGCCACCTCTCGCCGAGCACCCTGTCCCGTTGAGGCGGCCTGCCGCCTCGCAGTTCGCCGGCGCGCCGCAGGACCAACGCAGGTCCGTTCAGCTCTGCAGAATGCCCACCTGAGGTTGCCGTCCACTGCATAGTTCATCAGTCAACCGAAGAACCATCTCCGCGCGCTTCCTGAGGAAGGCGTCAAACTGAGGCTTGACTGCGGCGCGCAGATCCTCGCCGGCCAGGTCGCCGTACGGTCCGGCTGCCGCGAGCAGCTCGTATGGCACGAGGTGGCTCTCGAGCCGGTCCTTGACTTCGGTCGGCTCCGGGGCTGCCTTGACCCGGGCCTCCAAGTACTTGATTGGATCGAGTCGCCCGATGGTGCGATTGGTCTTCCAGGTGATCAGGGCGCAGTTCAGCGCAAGCGAGGCTTCGATGCCCGCGTCGGAGAGCAGTTTGTCCGGGAAGAGGTGGTGGTACTCGCGCTTCGCAATGTTCGCGCTTGAGATGGGTTTGTCGTCGGCGAAGTCTCGAGCGCCGAAGTATGTAGACGCCGCCAGGATGGCTCGGCCGAGGGTGCGCTTGGACTTGGGCCATCGAGCAGCCATGAGTTCGGCGATCGAGGGGAGCGGGTACAG
>JAVHXR010000466.1:1541-2768 GCA_031119515.1 Propionicimonas sp. | reverse complement strand
CGTGCCAGGGTGAAGACGAGCAGGACCAGGTAGGCCGCCGCCGATCCCACCAGCAGCAGGGGGCTGTCGAATGCCGGCGTGGTGAAGAACAGGGTCGCCGCCGCGCCGAGCAGGAACAGGGTGATCCGCAGCCACCACGAGGTGTGCAGCGCTGCGGTGTGGGCGAGCGCGAAGGACAGGATGAGGCCGGTCAACAGCAGCGGCAGGGCGGCGGTGGGCAGGGTGTGGCCGGAACTGGCGGAGGCGGTGAGGTCGCCGGACTGGCGGATGTCGACGGCGAAGGTTGCTGCGGCGGCGAGCAGGACGTAGACCAGCAGGGTCGCGGCCCCGATGGCGGCCAGCCCGCGGGGCCACTCCCGCGGCTGTGGCCGCCCCTGCCTGACCGGGTCGACGAAGGTGACTGTCCCGATGTTCCGCAGCGCGGCTGCCACTTCGAGCAGGACCCTCCTCACGGGAGCCTCCCCACCGTCATGCCGAGCGGACCGTAGGCCACCACCAGCCCTTCTGCAGCGGCCAGGAAACTGCTCGACTGGGAGACGTCGCCCAGCGCGTGGGGCCAGCGACCGACCACGGCGCCGGCATCGTCCAGCAGCACCAGGTCGGTGTCGGTCAGCAGCAGCACCCGGTCGCCGCCGCCGACGGCGGCCCAGCTCCGCTGCTGCGACCAGGTCCACGCCGGCGCGCCGGTGGCCGCGTCGACAGCCGTGGAACGGTCGGTGTCCCGCAGCAGGAACCGGTCGCCGATCGCGACGATCTCCCGGGCGTCGTCGTAGTGCCGCAGCTCCCAGACCCGTTCTCCGTCGGCCAGCGCGTACCCGCGGACGACCGGTGAGTCCTCCCGTCCGACCACGACCACCGGGGACGCACCCGAGGAGACCGCGACGCTCCGCGCCGCGCCGGCGTCGACCGCCCAGAGCTCGCTCCCGGCGGCGTCGAGACAGGTGAGGGCACCGGACTGGTCGGCCACCAGCAGCCGGTCGCCGGCGGTCACCAGCGGGTCCCGCACCTCGGCCGCGACCTGGGTGCGCCAGGCCTCCGCCCCGCTCGCGAGGTCGAGCCCGGTCACCTCGCCGTCCAGCGTCGCCACCACGAGCGTCGCGCCGAGCGGCACCGGGGCGACCCGGGCGATGTCGCTGAGCGGAACCTCCCACAGCCACTGCCCGCCGGCGCCGTAGGCGACCAGCCGCCGTCCGGTGGTGGCCACCACGGTGAGGCCGCCGACGCTCG
>JAVHXR010000466.1:0-1531 GCA_031119515.1 Propionicimonas sp. | reverse complement strand
CGGCCGCTCCACACCACCGGGGCGGGGTCGTCGGCCGGGTCGAGGGCGAGCACGTCCGGGATCAGCTGGCTGGTGAAGACCACCTCGCCGGCGGGCAGGATGCCGGGCGGCGAGACCGGGGACACGTGGGTGACACCCGGACCGGTCTGGTTGAGCACCCGGGTGGCGAACGTCAGCTGGTCGGCCCGCGCCCAGTCGAACGGCCGGGGCCGGGGTGCCGGCGGCACCGGGCCGGCACCGGTCGGGCTCCACGCGGTGTCGCCCTCGCGGCCGGCGACGATCCCGCTGCCCGGGCACCAGGTCTGCTCGCTGGCGCGGGTGCCGCCGTCGAAGCCGAGGTCGGTGGCGACACTGACGCAGTCGGCCCGGGCGAGGGCCGGGTCCGCCGGTGCGACCGCCCGCTGCGTCGCCTGGTAGGTGTACACCGCCCACTCCCCGCCGGACGGCCGCTGGGCGAGCTCGCCGGTGGCCGTCCACTCCTGGCCGGGGGCGAGGTCCGGAGGGACCGCGGGCAGGCCGGGCTCGAAGATCACGGTCTCCTGCGGGGTCTCGTCCAGGACGAGCCGTGCGCCGTCGTCACCGAGCACCCACACGGTGTCGCGCCTGCCGACGACGGCTGCGGCAGCGTCCAGGAGTGAACCGCGGGCGCGCAGGTAGCCCGCGGTGTCCCAGCCCACCGACGAGACCTGGGCCCAGGTCCAGAATGCGTCCGGAGCGGACTGTGCGAGCGCGAACGGGGTCGGGCGGGACCACTCCACCGCGGCCACCCCCGATCCGGAGACGAGCCGGGCGCGATGGCCGTCCGGTGGGAACCAGGCGGCGGCGCCGGTGACGCTGGCCACGGCCGGTCGGCCCAGCAGGCTGGTCGCGGTCGCCAGCGCCGCGACCGTCAGCGCGACGCCGAGCCAGGGGTCCCCGGCCCCCCGGCGGGCGGCCCCGCCCGGGGGTCGGGGGCCCCCCCCCCCGCCACCTACCGCGCCCCCCCCCGCCGGGGGGGCCCGGCGGAGCGCCGGTCTGGCTGGACGGCCGCGGTGGTGGTGGACACGGCGGCACCCTACTGGCGGCAGTCCACCTGCCCGCCTCCCCGACCGGTGGCACTATTCCGACCGCCGGACGGCGTCGCCTCGGGCGACCGCGCCGGGCTCCGGCTACTGCCAGCGGGTCCGGACGCCCGGCTTGATGCTGCGGAACAGTCGCGAGGGCTCCCCCGGATCGGTGTCCGGGCTGAGCCTGCGCACCAGCGCGCGATAGTTCGCCAGCGCCCGCTCGCGACGGGCCGCGACGGTGTCGGAGTCGGTGCCGAGCACCTCGCCGAGCTCGCTCTCGCCGAGTTCGTCCCAGTAGGCGAGCTGGAGCAGTTCCCGGTCGCGGCGGCGCAGCCGGGAGACGGCGTCCCGCAGCCTGGCCTCCTGCTTGCTGTCCTGGGGGGCGTTGGGCAGCGTCGTCCGCTGGCCGCGCACCAGGTCGAGGATGGAACGCGAGTCCGACGCCTCCACGTAGGCCTGGAGCACCACCTTGTCCAGCACCTGGT
>JAVHXR010000465.1:250-2781 GCA_031119515.1 Propionicimonas sp. | reverse complement strand
CCTCCCGCCGTCCCCCCAACAGAATCAGGAGAACACACCATGACCATCCGCCTCTCCCGGCTCGGGATCGCCGTCGCCGTGGCGGCCCTCGCCCTCGCCGGCTGCGCGTCGCCGGCGACGCCGGCCCAGGAACCGTCGGCCGCCGCGCCCGCTCCCGGGGACGCCGGCTTCGAGGAGTTCCCGATCGGCGACCCGCAGGAGGTCGGTCCGCTGAACGTGGCCGGGGTGTACTTCCAGCCGGTCGACATGGATCCCGCAGGCATGGGGCTGGCGGCATCCGAGTCCGACATGCACATCGAGGCCGACGTCAGCGCGCTCGCCAACAACGAGCTCGGCTACGGCGCGGGCGACTTCGTCCCGGGGCTGACGGTGGACTACACGATCACCGACGCGGCCGGGAAGGCGTACGAGGGCACCTTCATGCCGATGAACGCCAGCGACGGCCCGCACTACGGGGCGAACATCAAGCTGGGCGACGCGGGCACCTACAAGGTCTCCTTCACCATTCACAGTCCCGCCGAGAACGGCCACATGGTGCACACCGACGAGACCACCGGCGTCACCGGCAGGTTCTGGACCACCCCGCTGGAGGTCAGCTGGGACTTCGACTACGTCCCGCGGGAGTGGTGAGAGCTCCTCGCTGACAGCGCCCGTGCCCGCCTCGGCGGGCACGGGCACAGGGGGTGGAAAGGACCTGATGCTCGACCAGTTCGTGGACGCGATCGCGCTCGCCCTGCCGGGTGCGCTGACCTGGGCCGCCGCGGACGCCGCGCTGCGGCGGTTCGCCGGCGACCCGTCGACGCGCGCCTTCCGGCTGGGCACGGCAGCCGGTGCGCTCGGCGCCGTGGTGCTGTCGGTGCTGCGCCAGACCACGGCCGTGGTCAACCGCGAGTTGTTCAGTCTCGGGCTCCTTCCGCTGCTGGCCGCCGCCACCGTCGTCCTCCTGTCCTGGCTGTGGCACCGCGGCGGACGGACGCCGGCACCGCGCCGGCTGGCCTGGCTGGCCGCCGCCCTCGGCGCCATGGTGGCGCTCGCCGCGCTGCCGGACGTCCTGCTGCTCACGGTCGGCTTCGTCACCCCGGGAGCGACACCCTTCTCCACTGAGGTCGTGCTGAACGCCGCCGGTTTCGTCCTCGGTCTCGGCGTCGTGGCGGCAACGACCTGGGCAGCGCACCGGGCCGGGATCGGGGCGGCCCCGCGGGCCGTGCGGGGCGCGACAACGGCGGTGCTGGCGCTCGCCGTCCTCGGCTACCTCACCACGATCGTCCAGATCCTGCTCGCCCGCCGGCTGATCGGGCTGCCGTCCCCGCTGTTCGCCGGCCTGGTGTGGCTGCTCAACCACGAGGACTGGTTCGGCTACGCGATGGCTGCCGTCGCGGTCGTCCCGATCCTGTCCGCCCGACGGCTGCACAGCGCCCGCGCCGGTGAACCGTCCAACCCGGCCGAGCGGCGCCGGCACACCGCGGACGGGATCAGCCGCCGCCGGTTCGTCACCCTCGCCGGGCTCGGCTTCGGTGTCGCGGTCGCGGCGCTCACCCTGGGACGCGACCTCGCCGAGGCCGAGCCGACCCTCTCCCCACCCGAACAGCTCGAGTCGGACACCGACACCGTCTGGGTCCCGCTGGACCGGATCGACGACGGCCACCTCCACCGGTTCGCGTACCACGCCGGGCACACCGAGGTCAGGTTCATCGCGATCCGCAAGAACGCCAGGGCGTTCGGCGTCGGCCTCGACGCCTGCGAGATCTGCGGACCGACCGGGTACTACGAGCGCTCCGGTCAGGTGATCTGCAAGCTCTGCGACGTCGCAATGAACATCAACACGATCGGCTTCAAGGGCGGCTGCAACCCGATCCCCCTGGAGTACACCATCGCCGATGGACGCCTGGTGGTCACCCGTGCCGCCCTGGAGTCGCACGCGGGGGTGTTCGCCTGATGTTCTGGCGGCTGGTCACCCGTGCCCTGCTGCGGCAGCGGGCCAAGCGCGCCCTGGTCGCGCTGACGGTGGCGCTGGGGGTGTCGCTGTCGACCGCGATCCTGAGCGTGATGCTGGATGTCGGCGACAAGGTGAACGCCGAGCTGAAGGCGTACGGCGCGAACATCGTGGTCCGGCCGCAGGCCGCGGCGGTGGTGGGCGACCTCTACGGCGAGGCGGCCGGTGGCGACGCCACCCTGGCCGAGGCCGACCTGGTGAAGCTGAAGACCATCTTCTGGGCATTCAACATCCTGGACTTCGCGCCCTTCCTCGAGGCGGACGTGACGGTCCGGCCGGCCGGTGCCGCGGAAGGGATCGGCGCGCCGGTGATCGGGACCTGGTTCGCCCGGGAGCTCGACCTCCCCACCGGCGAGCAGACGGTGGCGGGGATCAGGTCGTTGCGGTCCTGGTGGGACGTCACCGGCTCGTGGCCGGACGACACCGGAGCACCGGGGGTGATGCTGGGCACCGGCCTGGCCGCCAGGCTCGGCGCCTCCCCCGGGGACACCGTCACGCTCGCGCTCGGCAATCGGACCGTCGAGCTGGGCGTCACAGC
>JAVHXR010000465.1:0-240 GCA_031119515.1 Propionicimonas sp. | reverse complement strand
CGTCACAGCAGTGGTCGACACCGGCGGGGACGAGGACGACGCCGTGGTCGCCCCGCTCGCGGTGGTGCAGCAGCTCACCGGCCGGGCCGGTGCTGTCGGACGGGTCGAGGTCTCGGCCCTGACCACCCCCGACAACGAGTTGTCCCGCCGGGCCGCGCAGGATCCGTCCTCGCTGTCGGCCAGCGAGTGGGAGACCTGGTACTGCACGGCGTACGTCTCGTCCATCGCCTACCAGATCGA
>JAVHXR010000043.1:7350-11647 GCA_031119515.1 Propionicimonas sp. | reverse complement strand
CCAGCCGGCGTCCGAGGTTCATGGCCTCACCTTAGGGCAGCGTCACGCGCCGCCCGCCCACCACCAACTGGACATTTCCCCGCAACATCGCCGACAAGCGTCCAGCCAGCAAGGGAGTCCCCGCCCGCCCACCACTAGCTGGACGGTAATCCGCGACAACGCCGGGAAATGTCCAGCCAGCAGGCGGACTCAGCCGCGGATCGCGACGTGCACGTGGTCGTAGTGGTTGGCGGTCGTGCCGCCGCGGTCGGCCATCCCTCGCCAGTGCGGAGTGCCCGGCGTCCAGATCTTCTGCTCGAAGATGACGTGGTCGATGTTGAACGCCTTCGCGTTGGCGATCAGGTACTTGGCGATCCGCCAGCCCAGCGCGCTCTCCTTGCCTGGGGTCAGCATGATGTCGAGGGCGCGTCCGTTCTTGTGGAACTGCCGGCCGCCGGCCCGCCAGCCGCCGTAGGAGTTCACCCCGGGGAACAACGCGCAGACCGAGCGGTAGATCCGGATCGTGTCGGCGCGCAGCTTGGCCTCGACACCGGAGCCGCGCGAGCACTTCGCCATCGTGATGCCGGCGGCCTCGTCTGCGGCACCGTCGGCCAGGCTCGTCGCCAGCACCCAGCCGTCCAGCTTGCCGGCGGTCACCTTGCGGTACTTGCCCTCGATCGTCGAGGTCGCGATCACCTTGGTGCCGGCGTTGACCGAGCCGAGCAGCTCGGCGTCCTCGGACGCCTCGGCCCGGACGTTCAGTTCCGCGGTGGTGAACAACGGGGTCAGCGCGACCAGGTCCTCGGTGGCCTCCGCGAGCTTCGAGGACGACAGCGGACGGACCTGGAGGGTCGCCACCGCGCGGTCGGCGCTGCGGCTCAGCGGGGCGGCGTCGCGTTCGAGGGTGGCCGGGGCGGACGCCAGGTCGACGGCGGCGGACGCCGGCCCGCCACCCAGGATGACCGCGCCAGAGGTGGCGACGGCGGCGAGGGCAACCAGGCCGAGACCGGCCCGCTGGCCGAGGTGGTCGCGCCAGGTCAGCGCCGCGCGACGCGGCTTGGTGAAGGCTTCGGCATGCGGGGTCGGCGCGATGTCGGCCTCGATCGGACCGAGCACCCGGCGCGGTTCGTACATACCCACCCTGTTCGCTGACTCACCTGACGTCGACCCAAAATATCCTAAGAAATCCTCAGGATGCAATCCTGGCCGGTCCCGGCATGCTGGGCTGGGTCCATTGCGTCGGTGGCCGCGGCCCCGACACTGCGCACCAGCGAGCAATTTCGAGCAGGGGGTCAGATGAGATCAGGGGGGGCCGCGAGGACGGTCAGCACGCACCGGGACCGTACGCATGGAAGGCTGCGCGGTGCCGGACGGTCGGTGCTGGTCGCCGCGCTCGCCGTAGCCCTCGCGCTGGTCGCCCCTGCGGTGCCGGCCGCGGTCGCGGAGCCGGCCCTTCCCGCGGCGCCGTCGGCGACTACCACCCCGACCGCCTCACCGACGCCGACCGCCACCCCGGCCTCGCCCTCCCCGTCCGGCTCGCCCACTCCCCGACCGGATCCTGAGGGTGACCGCTGGGTGCAGCTGGCCGTCGTCGGCGGCGGCAGCCTGCTCGGGGCCGTCGTCATGTTCATGGTGATCGGCGGGATCATCCGGGCGGTCAACCGGCGGCGCTACCGGCGCTGATCAGTCGTCCCCGAGCCGCCAGCGCTGGCACACAGCCCTCAGTTCGCCGAGGTCGGCGTCGATCACCAGGTCGCTGCCGACCAGGCCCGTCGGCCAGACCCCGAGCGCACCGGAAGACAGCCACAGCTCCGCCTGGTAGTGCTCGAGGCGCCCGGTCGCCAGCAGTGGGATCTCGGCGACCAACTCGGGCAGGCCGCGGGCGTACGCCGTCCCGAAGGCGTCGCACGGAACCACCTGAACGGCACTCGCGCCGGCCTGGTAGGCATTCCGGAGCTCCTGAGGGGTGAGGCCGCCCAGCACGACGGGGACCTTCCCGGCCGCCCGCACCACCTCGGGCAGGCAGTAGGGGCTGGCCAGCAGGCTCGCCCCCGCGTCCACCGCCGCCCTGGCCTCGGCCTCGTCGGTCAGCCCGTGGACGCCGACGGCAGCCCTGCGGCCGAACACCTGGCGCAGCCGCGGCAGCTCGTCCACCAGATCGAGCCCGACCGACCACACCCGGTGGCCCTCCTGCCACAACACCTCGCAGGCGGCGATGAGGTCGTCCACGTCCGCCGCCGGCAGCGACACGACCACCCGGTGGTCCCCCAGATCCGGCAGCTCAGCGCGACCCATGCGGCCAATCATGCCGTGCGCCGGGGACCGCGACCCGAGCCACGTCCATCCCGCCCCGCGGTCCGGCCGGAATACGCTGGTGGCACCCGACGAAGGGAGGACCCGTGTTCCTGCGCAGTGTCGCCGTTCCCGACGGCTCCACCATCGACCTCCGCCACGCCGATCCGGGGGTGGGCGGCCACAACGTCTCCCCCGACCTGGCCTGGGGCGACGCCCCGGAGGGCACCCTGAGCTACCTGGTGACCTGTTTCGACCCGGACGCCCCGACCGGCAGCGGGTGGTGGCACTGGGTGCTGACCGACATCCCCGCCGGGATCCACTCGATCCCGGAGGGCGGTTCGCTGCCCGCCGGCGCCAGGGCGTGGCAGAACGACTCCGGCGGGGACTGGTGGGACGGCCCCTACCCACCGCCCGGGCACCCCGCCCACCACTACCACTTCCGGGTCGCCGCCCTCGACGTGGCGAAGCTGGACGTCGCAGCCGACGCCCCCCGCGCCGGGGCGCTGCTGACCGCCGGCTTCCACGTACTCGCCGACGCCGGGTTCGTCGCACTGTTCACCAACCCGGCACGCTGACCTTGGCCATCCTGATCGACGCACCGCGCTGGCCGGCCCACGGCACCCGGTTCGCGCACCTGGTCTCCGACACGAGCCTGAACGAGCTCCACGCGTTCGCGGAGGCCGCCGGGCTGCCCACCGGCGCGTTCGACCACGACCACTACGACGTCCCCGAGCGCCGCCACGCCGACCTGGTGGCCAGGGGGGCGGTGGAGGTCCCCGAGCAGGAACTCCTCCGCCGGCTGCGGGCCTCCGGCCTGCGGGTCCGCCCGGTGGCGCGGACGCCGAAACGCAGTGCGGTGCTTCCCGGCCTGACGCGCGCCTGGGCCGACGTGTTGCCGGACCGGCCGGCGCTCGGGGCCGAGCTGCTGGAGCGCTGGCGCGAGCCCCACCGCGCCTACCACGACGTCCGGCACCTCGCGCAGGCGCTGGCGGCCGCCGAGGTCGCCGGCCCGGCCTCTCGCCCTGTCCGGTTGGCGTTGTGGTTCCACGACGCGGTCTACGACCTGCGTCCGGGCGAGGACGAGGACGCCTCTGCCGACCTCGCGACCGCCCGACTGGCCGGTGTCGTCCCCGAACCTGAGGTCGCCGAGGTCGCCCGGCTGGTGCGGTTGACCGCCTCCCACACCACCACCGCCGACGACGCGGACGGCGCCGTGGTGCTGGACGCGGACCTGTCGATCCTCGGGCAGCCGCCAGGGCGCTACCACGTCTACGTCCGTGATGTCCGCAGTGAGTACCAGCACCTCGACGACGACGCCTTCCGGGTGGGGCGGCTCCAGGTCGTCGAGCGGCTGCAGGCACTCGACCCGCTGTTCCGCACAGCGGCGGGCAGGCGGGCGTGGGAGGCGACCGCGCGGGCCAACCTCGCCTCCGAGGCGGAGCGCTGGAGCACTGGAAGGCGCTCTCCGATGGCCAATCGTTGAGACCGCGGGTACAATCGATCCCTGTACCTTTGGGGGAGGTCTGATGGCACATCGCGGGGTCTGGCTCGCGGCGGCGGCGTGCGTCGTCGCCGGCACCCTCGTGACCCCCCCGGGAAGCGCCGTGATCGGGTCGCCGATGGCGGGCGAAGTGGCCGGAAACGGCTACCTTCCCAGCCAGCCCGGCGTTCCCCGTCCGGCCCCGCTGCCACCGCACCCGGTGCAGCCGGCGCCCGCCACCGAACTGCCGGCGATCCCTCCTGTGGTTCCCGAACTGGTCGCCCCGGCGCCGGAGCCCGTCGTCTCCGTGGTCAGGGCCGAACCGACCGAGCCCAGGGCGGCGGAGCCGAAGCCGACCAAGTCAAAGTCGAGCAAGCCCAAGCCGAGCAAGCCCAAGCCGGCCGCCCCGAAGCCGAACAAGCCCGAGCCGACGATCCCCAAGCCGGCGCCGGAGCCCCCCAAGCTGGACAAGGTGATCCTGACGATCGACACCGGGAAGACCCTCCTCAGCAGCGAGAAGCCGAACCGGAAGAAGGGCTAGCG
>JAVHXR010000043.1:3873-7340 GCA_031119515.1 Propionicimonas sp. | reverse complement strand
AACCCGTCGCACCCGCCGGCTCCGTCCCGCAGCCGGCCACGCCGCCTCCGGCCGGCCGCTGCCCATCCCGCTGCGGTGGAGCGCTGCCGGCGCTGCCGCGCTCGTCCTGGCGGGGTGCGCGATCACCCCTCCGATCCTCCCGGACGTCACCGCCGCCCCGGCGTCCCCGACCCCCAGCGCGTCCCCGACCGCCGGCCCGTCGCCGACCCCTTCCCCGAGTCCCACACCGACCCCGAGTCCCACACCCACCCCGAGCCCGACGCCGACCGGGCCCGCCGAGGACACCCGCCAGGGACGGGAACTGGACCAGCCCTACACCGTCAACGGCGTGATCGTCGTCTCCCGGCAGCACCCGATCTCGAAGCGCTACGTCCCCGCCGATCCCGGCAGGAACGGACTCGAGAAGCCGGCCGCCAAGGCACTCGCCAGGATGGTCGCGGCCGCGAAGGCGGACGGCATCACGGTCGTGGTGCGCAGCGGCTACCGCTCCTACGCCGAACAGGACGCGATCCTGAAGAGCAAGATCGTCGAGTACGGCGACGAGAAACTCGCCCGCCGCTACAACGCCGAGCCGGGAAAGAGCGAACACCAGACCGGGCTCGCGGTCGACCTCTGGGACGGTGAGACCTGGGGAACCGGCTTCCGGCGGACCGCAGCGGGCAAGTGGCTGTGGCGGCACAGCCGCGATTTCGGCTTCATCCTGCGCTACCCGCCCGGCAAGGAGGCCATCACCGGGTACGCCTACGAACCGTGGCACTTCCGCTACATCGGAACCGCGCACTCGCTGGAGTTCAAGGCCAACCACACCAAGACCCTCGAGGAGTACCTCGGGATCGACTGACCGGGTTGCTCCGGCCGGGCCGTCCGCCGGTACGTCCCTGCGCGGGCCTACCCTCCGGGGAGAGCCGCCACGCTGGCAAGATGGTGCCACCACGCCGTCCCGGGAGGGTCCATGACAACAACGTCGACGCCTGGCCAGACCACGCGCATCGGCATCCTCACCAGCGGCGGCGATGCCCAGGGCATGAACGCGGCCGTCCGCGCGGTGGTCCGCACCGCGATCAGCAACGGCGCCCGCGTGTTCGCGATCTACGAGGGCTTCCAGGGCATGGTCGACGGCGGGGCGGGCATCCGCGAGCTCGGCTGGGAGGACGTCGGCAGCATCCTCCACAAGGGCGGGACCCTGATCGGCACCTTCCGCAGCAAGGATTTCCGGACCTGGCAGGGTCGCCGGGCGGCCGCCCGCAACCTGCTTGCCCACGGCATCGACCGGCTGGTGGTGATCGGCGGCGACGGCTCACTGTCCGGCCTGGACCAATTCCGGGCGGACTGGCCGGAGTTGCTGGCCGAACTGGTGGCCTCGGGCGAACTCGCCCAGGAGGTGGCCGACGCCCATCCGGCGCTGATGTTCGCCGGGCTGGTCGGCTCGATCGACAACGACCTGGTCGGGACGGACGCGACGATCGGCGCAGACACAGCGCTGCACCGGATCCTGGAGGCCATCGACGCGCTGTCCAGCACCGCCGCCAGCCACCAGCGCTCGTTCGTCGTCGAGGTGATGGGCCGGCACTGCGGCTACCTCGCCCTGATGGCGGCCGTTGCCGGCGGCTGCGACTTCGCGATCATCCCCGAGTTCCCGCCCGCCGAGGGCTGGGAGGACCGGATGTGCGGCGCCCTGAAGCGGGCCCGCGAGGGGGGTCGCCGGGACACCATGGTGGTGGTCGCGGAAGGGGCGAGGGATCGCGCCGGGGAGCCGATCACCTCCGGCTACGTCCGCGACGTCCTCGAGGACCGGCTGGGCGAGGACACCAGGGTGACGATCCTCGGGCACGTCCAGCGCGGCGGGTCGCCGAGCGCCTACGACCGCTGGGCATCCACCTGGCTGGGCTACGAGGCGGCCCTCGAGGTGCTCGCCGCCACCCCTGGCAGCGTCGGGCCGGTGATCGGCTTCCAGGGAAACCGGGTGGTCCGGGTGCCGCTGGTCGAGGCCGTGGCACGGACCCGGGAGGTTCCCGAGCTGATCCGGTCCGGCGACTACCAGCAGGCGATGGCCCACCGCGGTGGCGCCTTCCAGGAGATGGGCGCGATCTTCACAGAACTGGTCGACCCCACCCAGGAGGAGGTGACGCCGTCCTCCCGGCGGATCGCGATCATCCATGCCGGCGGCCTCGCCCCGGGCATGAACACCGCCGCCCGCGACGCCGTCCGGCTGGGCCTGCGGCGCGGCCACACCATGCTCGGCATCCGCGACGGCTTCCCAGGGCTGCGCGACGGCCAGGTGGACGAACTCGGCTGGGCGGCGGTCGAGGACTGGCTCAGCAGCGCCGGCGCCGAACTCGGGGTCCGCCGGGCGATGCCGACAACGGAGGACCTGTACCCGATCAGCCGCGCGCTGGAGGACCATCGGGTCGACGGCCTGCTGGTGATCGGTGGCTGGAACGCCTACCAGGCGGCGCACCTGTTGCACCGGGAGCGGGAGCGCTACCCGGCGCTGCGGATCCCGATCCTGTGCGTGCCAGCGTCCATCGACAACAACCTGCCCGGCACCGAGCTCTCGATCGGCGCCGACACCGCCCTCAACATCGTCACCCAGGCGATCGACAGGCTGAAGGTGTCGGGCGCGGCCGCCAAGCGCGCGTTCGTGGTGGAGACGATGGGCAGGTACTGCGGCTTCCTCGCCCTCGCCAGTGGCCTGGCCGGCGGCGCCGAGCGGGTCTACCTGCACGAGGAAGGGATCACCCTTGCCGAGTTGCAGGCCGATGTCGAGTGGCTGCGGCAGAGCTTCGGCGCCGGCCGCAAGCTGTTCCTCGCGGTCCGCAACGAGGCCGCGAACCCGCTGTACACCACCGACTTCATAGCGCGGGTCCTCGAGGAGGAGGGACGCGGGCTGTACGACGTCCGGCAGGCCGTGCTGGGACACGTCCAGCAGGGCGGCGCCCCGACCCCGGCGGACCGGCTGCTTGCGGCCCGGCTGGTGTCGAAGGCGCTGCACGTGCTCGGTGAGCAACTCGCCGCCGGCCGCGACGACGGTGGCTACGTGGGCCTGGTCCAGTCCCGGATCGAGCAGTCGCCGCTGGAGCACCTCAACGACGACATGGACCTGAAGCACCGCCGCCCCCGCCACCAGTGGTGGATGGCGCTGCGGCCGGTGCTGCGGGCAGTCGGCGACAATCCGGCCTGAGCCTGCGGCCCCGCGCCCCGAGATCCCGGGGCGAGCCCGGGATGACGCAGGACCGCCACCCTGTCATTCCGGCGAACGCCGGAACCTCACCCGCCGCGCCAAAGATCCCGGGGCAAGCCCGGGATGACCAACCAAGCCACCAAAGATCCCGGGGCAAGCCCGGGATGACCAACCAAGCCACCAAAGATCCCGGTGCAAGCCCGGGATGACGAAGGGCCACCGCCCTGTCACTCCGGCGAACGCCGGAACCTCACCCGCCGCGCCAAAGATCCCGGGGCAAGCCCGG
>JAVHXR010000043.1:0-3773 GCA_031119515.1 Propionicimonas sp. | reverse complement strand
GACGACCAACCAAACCACCGAAGATCCCGGGGCAAGCCCGGGATGACCAACCAAGCCACCAAAGATCCCGGGGCGAGCCCGGGATGACCAACCAGACCGCCCGAGATCCCGGGGCGAGCCCGGGATGACCAACCAGACCGCCCGGGATCCCGGGGCAAGCCCGGGATGACCAACCAGGCCGCCCGGGATGACGAACCAGTCACCAGAGATGCCGAGGGCTCAGCCGAAGGTGCTGGTGTCGATCACGTAGCGGTAGCGGACCTGGGAGGCGACGACCTTGTCGTAGGCGTCGTTGATGTCCTCGCCACCGATCACCTCGACCTGGGGTGCGAGGCCGTGTTCCGCACAGAACTCGAGCATCTCCTGGGTCTCGGCGATGCCCCCGATCTGGGAACCGGCGAGGATCCGGTTGCCGTTCACCAGCGCGCCCATCCGCAGCTCCACCGGGTGTTCGGGCAGGCCGACGTCGACCAGCGCGCCGCCCGGCTTCAGGCATCCCAGCAGGCGGGTCAGGTCACTGCCGGCAGAGACAGTCGAGACCATCAGGTCGAAGCTGCCGCGCAGCGACTTCAGCGTCCCCGGCTCGTTCAGCGCGTAGTACTCGCTGGCGCCGAACCTGCGGCCGTCCTCCTCCTTCGAGCGGGTCTGGCTGATCACCGCCACTTCGGCGCCCAGCGCGGCGGCGATCTGGACGCCCATGTGGCCCAGCCCGCCCATGCCGATGATCGCCACCCGCTTGCCGGGGCCCGCCCCCCAGCGCCGCAGCGGGGAGTAGGTGGTGATCCCGGCGCACATCAGCGGCGCTGCCTTCACCAGGTCGATAGCGGCCGGGATCCGCATCAGGTAGTCCTGCTCGACGGTGATGCAGGTGGAGTAGCCGCCGGCGGTCGACAGGCCGTCCCGCCCGATCGCGTCGTAGGTCCAGATCGTCCCGCCCGGACCGGTGCAGAACTGCTCGGTGCCGGCCTGGCACTGCTCGCACTCACCGCAGGAATCCACGAAGCAGCCCACCCCGACATGGTCGCCGACGGCCACCTTCGTGACCTCGGCACCGACCTGGCGGACGATGCCCGCCAACTCGTGGCCCGGCACCAGCGGGTAGTTGACCGGGCCCCACTCCCCGCGCGCGGTGTGGATGTCGGAGTGGCAGATCCCCGCGTACACCACATCGAACAGCACTTCGGTCGGGCCGGGTTCGCGACGGGCGATGGTCGTCCGGGCAAAGCGTCCAGTCGGGGAATCGATGGCATAGGCGACTGCCTGCGGCATGGGTGCTCCTTCTCTCCAGCCCCATTCTGGCCCCGAACGCGGTGGCGCTGCAGCCGCCGGGCCGTGGCCCGGACGACAGCCGCCGCCCGGGCCGTCCGGCACAGCGAGGGCGAAGTAACGATCTCATCACAGTGATGGGCGCGCGTTGACCCTCGAATGTTCGTAAGGTTTACTAACAAACATGCACCAGGGCAGGTCCACGAACTCGCACCGGCACCCGGGCGGCGGACCGAGGACGACCCGCCCCGAGGACGGCCGGCGCAACAACCTGTCGCTCGTGCTGCAGTCGCTCTACGACGAGCCACAACTCTCCCGCGCCGACCTCGCCCGTCGCACCGGCCTCACCCGGGTGACGATCTCCGACCTGGTCGCCGAACTGATCGCCGACGCCCTGGTCGCCGAGACCGGGACGACCGCAGGCAGCCGCCCGGGCAAGCCCGCCACCATGCTCTCGGTCCGCGCCGACACCCGTGACATCGTCGCCCTCGACCTGTCCGCCCCGCGGCTGCTCACCGGCGGCGTCTACAGCCTGCGGGGAGACCAGCGCCACGCCGCCCAGCGCGACCTCGGCACCGCCACCGGCGAGGACGCCTACGCCGCTGTCGCCGACCTTGCCGCGCAACTGATCGCCGCCGCAGACAACCCCGTTCTCGGGGTCGGCGTCGGAACCCCCGGCACCGTCGACCGCCAGGGCAGCGTGATCGCCGCCCCCAACCTGGCCTGGCACAACCTGGCCCTGCAGCAGCGGCTCGCCACCCAGCTCGACCTTCCCGTCCATGTCGAGAACGACGCGAACGCCGCCGTGCTCGCCGAACGCGCCTTCGCCGCCGGGCCGGACAACCTGATCCGGGTCCAGATCTCCCGCGGCGTCGGCGCCGGCCTGCTGATCGCCGGTTCGGTGGTCACCGGCACCTCCGCGGCGGCCGGCGAGATCGGCCACGTCGTGATCGACTACGCCGGCACCCCCTGCCCGTGCGGCAAGAACGGCTGCCTGGAGACCTGGCTGTCCGTACCCTCGCTGCGCGAGCGGATGGCCGCCGATCCCGACCGGGCAGACGAGGCGCTCGCCGAGGCCGGACGACGCCTCGGCATCGCGCTCTCCCCCGTCGTCGGAATGCTCGACCTGAACGATATCGTCCTCGGCGGTCCCGCCGACCTGGTGGACGGGCCGCTGCTCGCGGCCGCCCAGGAGGTCGTCACCGACCGCACCCACTCCGACTTCCGTGGCGAGGTCAGGCTCCGCCTGAGCTCGCTGGGCTCCGACGCCGTCCTGCTCGGCGCCGTGGCCCTCGTCCGTCGTATCCAGCTGGGAGTGTCCTGATGGACGCCTCCCCCTACCCACAGTCCGGCCACCAGGTCCGTACCGAAAGGAAACCCATGAAGAAGAAGCTGGCCGCGGTGGCCTTGCTCGCCGCGTCTGCCATGGCACTGAGCGCCTGTGGCGCCCCTGCCGCAAGTCCCACCGCGGCACCGTCCGACACCGCCCCGGCCACCAGCGTCCCGGCCGGCCAGGACATCACCTTCTGGCTGATCGGCGGGGACACCCCGCAGGCGCTGCGCGACTACCTGACCGCCGAGTACAACAAGCGCACCGGCGGCACCCTGACCATCGAGGAGCAGACCTGGGGCGACATCATCGCCAAGCTGACCACGTCGCTGCCCGACGCCGCCAACACCCCCGACGTCACCGAGATCGGCAACACCCAGGCACCGACCTTCACCAACGTCGGCGCCTTCGCCGACATCTCCGACATGTACTCAGAGCTCGGCGGCGACAAGCTGCTGCAGTCCTTCGTCGACGTCGGCGCCGTCGACGGCAAGAACTACGCGCTGCCGTACTACTTCGGCTCCCGCTACATGTTCTACCGCAAGGACGTGTGGAAGGAAGCCGGCGTCGAGGTCCCCAAGACCCTCGACGAGTTCAACGCCGCAGTGAAGAAGATCGCTGCCGAGAACCCCCGCAAGATCAAGGACTTCTCCGGCTTCTTCATCGGTGGCCAGGACTGGCGCAACGGCATCTCGTGGGTCTTCGCCAACGGCGGCGACCTCGCCAAGTACGAGAACGGCACCTGGACCTCGACCCTGTCCGACCCGAACACCATCAAGGGCCTGACCCAGCTCCAGGAGATCCAGCAGGCCGCGTCCAACGCGCCCTCGACCGCCCGCGACGCCAGCCCGTGGCTGTACATCAACGACTCCGACGCGGTCGTCGAGGACGGCAAGGTCGTCGACGAGACCTCCCTCTCCGCCGCCACCATCATGGCTCCGGGCTGGGCCCACTGGTCGATCGGCGACCTCGTGAAGAACGACGAGGGCAAGGAAGTCCGGCAGTGGAACGACGACAAGTTCGGCACCCTCGTGCTGCCGGGCAACGACGGCAAGCCCGCTCCGGTCTTCGCCGGCGGCTCCAACATCGGCATCTCGGCCGCCTCCCAGAACCAGGAGGGCGCCCGCGAGCTGCTGCGGATCATCTTCTCCCCCGAGTACCAGCAGATGCTCGGTGA
>JAVHXR010000464.1 GCA_031119515.1 Propionicimonas sp. | reverse complement strand
CGGCTGGGCGGCACCGGGACCGGCGCACGGGACCGCGCAATTGTGCCCAAGCAGGACACCTTGGCGGGGTGGGCGGCGCTCGTTACGTTGAGCCAGTCAGGGTCGGCGGAATGGCCGGCCGCGGCCGGGACCGGCGTCCCCAGGCCCGCCACCCGCCCCCGATCCGAGGGGGAGGACGGTGGCGCTATGACTTCCGCGGAACATGTGGACGCGGTCGTCGTGGGCTCGGGCTTCGGAGCCTCCGTCGCGGCCTACCGGCTCGCCGGGGCCGGACGGTCGGTGGTCCTGCTGGAGCGTGGCCGGGCCTACCCGCCGGGGAGCTTCGCCCGCAATCCGTACGAGATGAGCCGGGCCTTCTGGGAACCGAAGGACGAACTCTTCGGGCTGTTCGACGTCCGCTCGTTCCGCAAGATCGAGTCGATCGTGTCCGCCGGGCTGGGCGGGGGATCGCTGATCTACGCCAACGTCCTGCTGCGCAAGGACGAACGCTGGTTCGTCCACGACTCGCCGCTGCCGGGCGGGGGCTACGAGCACTGGCCGATCGGCAGGCACGACCTCGACCGCCACTACGACGCCGTCGAGGCGATGATGACGCCGACGCCGAACCCGTACCCGGACCTGCCCAAGTCGAAGGCGCTCCGGGAGGCGGCCGCCAGCCTCGGGCTGGAGTGCTTCGCGCCGCCGTTGGCGATCTCGTTCTCGGCCAGACCCGGCGAGCCGCCGGTGGCCAAGCAGGTGATCGAGCCGCCTGCCTACGGCAACCTCCACGAGTCGACCCGGCTCACCTGCCGGCTGTGCGGGGAGTGCGACATCGGGTGCAACGAAGGGGCCAAGAACACCCTCGACCACACCTACCTGTCGGCCGCCCGCTTCCACGGCGCCGACCTGCGCACCCTGGCAGAGGTGTACGGGGTGACCCCGCTGCCGACGGGCGGCTACGAGGTCCGCTACCTCCAGTACTCCGACGAGCCCGGCGCGGACGGCCGGCGTGCCCGAACCCCCCTGACCCTCACCTGCGACCACCTGCTGCTGGGTGCCGGCACCTTCGGCACCACGGCGCTGCTGCTGAAGAACCGGGTCGCCCTACCCGCGCTCGGCCGGGCGGTCGGCAGCCGGTTCTCCGGAAACGGCGACCTGCTGACCTTCTGCATGGGCGCTCACGAGGCCACCTCGGGGCACGGGATGCGACTGATCGACGGCAGCTACGGCCCCGTGATCACCACCGCCATCCGGCGTCCGGACGGGGTGGACGAGCAGGGTGCGGGCCGCGGCTACTACGTCCAGGAGGCGGGGTTCCCCGAGTTCGCCAACTGGCTGATCGAGACCGCCCAGGTGGGATCGCAGCTCACCAGGGCCGCCTCGATGCTGCGGGACCTGGTGGCGTACAAACTGAAGCGCCGCAACGAGTCGACCATCTCCGCCGAGGTCGCCAAGCTGGTCGGGCAGGGGCGGCTCACCTCGAGTTCGATCCCGTTGCTCGGGATGGGCAGGGACACCCCGGACGGTCGGATCACGCTCAACGACGGCGAACTCGACGTCGAGTGGACCTCGGCCACCTCGATGGCCTACTTCGAGTCGATGCGAGCCACCATGCGCAGCGTGTCCGACACCCTGGGGGCCGACTTCAGGGACAACCCGCTGTGGTGGACCAAGCGGGTGGTCACCGTCCACCCGCTCGGCGGGGCGCCGATGGGTCGCCACGTCCACGAAGGCGTCGTTGACACCTGGGGGGAGTCGTTCGGCCACCCGGGGTTGTTCGTGGTGGACGGCGCCGCCGTCCCCGGACCGGTCGGGCCGAACCCGTCGCTGACCATCGCTGCGATGGCAGACCGCGCGGTGGAGCACCTTCTCGAGCGCCCGCGGCCGGCCCGGCGGGCGGCCGTCGTCGCCGATGCCGCCGCGGAACGGCCGCTGCCGACCCCGCTGGCGGGCTCCGGAACCAGCTTCACCGAGCAGATGAAGGGCTTCCTCACCCTGGGCGAGACCGATCCGCTGCGCGGTTGGGAGCACGGCCGCCAGCTCTCCCAGCGGTTCATGTTCGAACTCACCATCACCGCTCCCGACGTCGAGCGGTTCGTCGCCTCCGCCGCTCACGAGGGGACGGCGGAGGGCTTCGTCGACTCAGACCTGCTCGGCGGCCGGCTGCCCGTCCGGCGGGGGTGGTTCAACCTGTTCGTGGCGACCGCGGACGCCGCCACCCGCGAGATGCGCTACCGGCTGTGGTTCAGCGACCTGTCCGGGACCCCGCTGACGATGTACGGCTTCAAGGTGGTGCGCGACGACCCCGGTGTCGACCTCTGGAAGGACACCTCGACGCTCTACATCACCCTGCTCGCCGGGCACGTGCCCCCGGGGGAGGACGGCGAGGTGGTCGGCGCAGGGATGCTGCGGATCCTGCCGCGCGACTTCGCCCGCCAGTTGACGACGTTCCGCGGCGCCGGCGCCGGACCGGTGGGTGCGGTCGCGGGGTTCGGTGCCTTCTTCCTCAAGTCGTTGCGCGACACCTACCTGAAGCCCGCGCCGTCGGTCACGCCGGGGGCGCCCCGGGACCTCTCCACCGCGGAGGGTGACCGACCGTGACCGCGACGACCAGGGCGGCCCACCGCGACGAGGTCCACTTCCTCAAGGCTGCCGACGGCGTGCCGATCACGCTGATCCGGGTCCGCGGCCCGGCCGAGCCCACCAGGCCGCCGGTGCTGCTCGTCCACGGCGTCGGGATGCGCGCGGAGTCCTTCCGGCCGCCGTTGGAGCGCTCGCTGGTCGACGTCCTGCTCGACGCCGGCTGGGACGGCTGGTTGCTGAA
>JAVHXR010000463.1 GCA_031119515.1 Propionicimonas sp. | reverse complement strand
CTGGCGGCGCAGGAGGCGAGCGACCAGCCGGCCGACCTCCGGATTGCGGACCCGTCCGTGCCGGCATCCGGATCGGGGGGTATGGGTCCGCCGGCGTTGCGCCCGTCGGCGACACCGCCCGGTGAGACGCCGCCGGCGGACGGTGCGCCGCCGCTGTCGCCGACGTCGATGGACCTGAGTGCCATCCCGTCGTTGCGTCCCGGCGGCGACGTCGCCGTGACCGAACCCCGGGGCCGACTGGCTCGATCGGCGGAGCGGCGCGGCTGGGCGCCGATGGTCGTCGTCGACCGGCGGGGCGAGGACACCGGTCGCAGCGGACTCTTCTCGTCCCGGCTGGTCGAGGAGGTCCGGGACACGGCCCGCGCGGACCGCACCGTGGTGTGCGTCCTCAACCGAACGGGTCGGGCGCGACTGCTCGCGTGCCGCAGCTGCGGCACCCTCGCCGAGTGCGAGGTGTGCGGAGCCGCCGTGCACCTCGACGACGGCGGGCACCTGGTGTGCGATCGCTGCGAGGCCCGTCGCCCCGTGGTCTGCCTGGAGTGCGGGTCGACCGCCCTCTCGCTGCTTCGGGTCGGGGTCACCCGGGCGCGTGAGGAGCTCGAGGCGCTGGTGCGCGAGCCGGTGGGGCTGGTCACCGGTGCCACCGCGGCGCCGGGCTCCGGTGATCCGGCGGACCGGCTCGGCGGCGGGGCCCGGGTGCTGGTGGGGACCGAGGCGGCGTTGCACCGGGCGCACGACGTCGGACTGGTCGCCTTCCTGGACCTCGACCAGGAGCTGCTGGCCCCGCGGTACCGGGCGGCCGAGGAGGCCCTCGCGCTGCTCGCGCTCGCGTCGCGGCGGGTCGGCGGCCGCGACGGCGGCACGGTGCTGGTGCAGACCCGGCGGCCCGACCACGAAGTGGTGACCGCCGCCCTGCGGGCCGATCCGTCGGTGGTCGCCCGGGCCGAGGCACCCCGGCGGCGGCTGCTGGGTCTCCCACCGGCGGCCTCCATCGCCATGGTCGGCGGCGAGGCCGCCGAGGCCTACATCGAGCGTGTGGGTCGCCCGGACGGCATCGAGGTGCTCGCCTCGGACGAGGGCCGCTGGTTGCTGCGCTCGCGCACCCCTGGGCGGCTCCAGGACCATCTGGCCACGATCGAGCGGCCACCCGGACGTCTGCGGCTGCAGGTCGATCCGGTCCGACTGCGGCACTGACCGGTCGCCGTCGGCCTTGCCTCCGTCGTCAGGGTGCCGTCAGGCGACGGCGACAGGTGCGGCCGGCGCGACCCGCAGGATCCGGTAGCCCTGTCGCGAGCGCACCCGGTCCACCGCATGGCCGCGCCCCTCGAGCCACCGTGCCAGCGAGTCGGCTCCCAGGTGCTTCTGCACGACCAGCCAGGCCTCGCCCTCGGGCGCCAGGCGCGCCAACCAGGTGTCCAGCAGGCCGTGGAGAGCCGACTTGCCGACCCGGATCGGAGGGTTCGACACGATGGTGCCGACCCGCAGGTCCGCCGGTACCGCCGTCGGGTCGACCACGTGCACCTCGGTGCCGGGCGGGGCGTGTCGTGCCAGGTTGGCGCGACACAGGTCCCGCGCCCGGGAGTTCACGTCGACGGCCCAGACGGGTCCGGCGCCCCGGGCCGCGAGCGCGGTGGCGATCGGTCCGTAGCCGCAGCCCACGTCGGCGACCGGCCCGGCGGGGAGATCGGCAGGCTGCGGGAGCTCCATGAGCAGCAGCTTGGTGCCGGGGTCGATCCGGTCGGGCGAGAACACGCCACGGTCGGTGTGCAGCTCCAGGCTGCGGTCCGGCAGGTCCAGGCGGACCGTCGAGGGCCGCGACGCCGCGGACGGGGTGGTGTCGAAGTAGTGGCCGCCGGCGCCTGTGACGACCGGCTCGTCGGCGCTGTCCGGGGGCTCCACGTCGGTCACGGTAGCCTGTGCGGATGGCTTCCCCCTACGCCATCCGCATCGTGGGCGACCCCGTGCTGCGCCAGCGCGCGGACGACGTGACCGACATCGACGGTCGTCTGGCGAAGCTCTGCCAGGACATGGCGCAGACCATGTACGAGGCCCCGGGCCTCGGTCTCGCCGCCCCCCAGGTCGGTGTGCAGAAGCGCTTCTTCGTCTACGACCTGGGCGCCGGCGACGGCACCGAGGTGCTGATCAACCCGGTCGTCACCGAGTCCGCGGGGGAGTGGGAGTTCCACGAGGGCTGCCTGTCGGTGCCGGGTCTCGGCTTCGACATCGTGCGGCCGAAGGAGATCCACGTCACCGGCGTCGACCTCGACGGCAACGAGGTCTCCTTCGAGGCCGACGAGCTGCTGGCCCGGCTGGTGCAGCACGAGCTCGACCACCTGGACGGCGTGCTGCTGCTCGACCACCTGGACGACGAGCAGCGCCGTGAGGCCAAGAAGGCGCTGCGCGAGCGCGCCATGGTCGGCGAACCCGCCCCGGCGGTGCCGGAGCCGGCCAAGCGCTCCCTGTTCCGGCTCCGCTGAGCCGGCGTCGGTGAACAGCTCCCCGGTGCAGCCCCTGCACCCGTCGACCCGCCACGCCCCGGCCGGAGGCCCGCGATGAGGCTCGTGTACTTCGGCACCCCCGCCATGGCGGTGCCGCCGCTGCAGGCGCTGCACGCCGCCGGCCACGAGATCGTGCGGGTGGTCTCGCGGCCCGACACGCGGCGCGGTCGTGGGACGGCGACCTCGGCGAGCCCGGTGAAGGCCGCAGCGCTGGAGCTGGGACTGACGGTCTCCGACGATCCCGACGACGTGCTCGCGGTGGAGGCGGACCTCGGTGTGGTGGTCGCGTACGGCCGGATCATCTCGAC
>JAVHXR010000462.1 GCA_031119515.1 Propionicimonas sp. | reverse complement strand
CCGCTGTCGTGCTGTACCGCGCGGTGCGCCCGTTGCCGGACAGGTCGGTCTCGCCCTGGCTGGTGGTGCGGGACGTGCCCATCGCCCAGGCGCCGTAGCTGCCGGACGTCCCGAGGCTGCGGACGGCGTCCACGCATTTGAAGAACGTCCGTGAGCCCGCCGCGTTGGCGGAGTTGCGAACGGTCGCACCGTAGGAGGCCAGCGACAGCGACTGGTTGGTGGCCGCCACCGCCGCCACCACCGCCACCACCAGGACGCCTACCACCACCGGCGTGGAGCGGGAACGGGCAGGTGGCCTGCTCGGGGTGCCCACCACCGGCTCCGGGCGGACCAGGAACGAGGCTGCGAACGGCACCAGGCAGACCAGCATCACCACCAGCCGTTGCCACAGCTCGAGGGCGGGGACCGGGCTGAGGGTGTACCTGCCGCCGGCGTCCTGCCCGGTGACGTGGACGACCGCGTCCTGCCCACTGGCCAGGCGGGTGCCCTCGGCATCCAGCGGGAACAGGCCGGTGTTGACGACGTGCATCAGGACGCCGCCCTCCTGCGCCGGGACGAAGGCGAGCATCGTGAGGTTGATCCACGGGCGCAGCCAGAGCGCCGCCAGGGCCACCACCAGCGTCCAGCCGCTGATCCGGACCACCCAGCGCCACGGCCGTGTGAGCGCGCCGGCGAGGGAGAGCAGGTAGACCAGCAGCGCACCCAGCACCAGCCAGGGCGCCGCCATCATCACCCAGCCGAGCCCGGGCGCGAGCAGCACCGCCCTGCCGATCACGTCAGGGCGCGCCACCGGCAGCGGGTCGTCGGCCGCGTTCAGGTCACCACGCGTGACCAACCCGCCGGACGCGTCCACGCCGACGACGCGGTGGGTGTACACCCGCTCGCCGCGGGCGAACGAGATCACGTCGCCGGGGACGTAGGTGTCAGCCGGCTGGCTGACCACCAGGGTGCCGACCGGCGCGGCCTGGCCCATCGAAGGGCTCATGACCGCGAACAGCCGGCAGCCTGATGCCAGGAACAGGGACGCCGCAAGCACGGCGACCGCTGTCGCCACCGCCGTCCAGAGGACGGCCTTCCTGGACATCGCCAGTCAGGAACCGGATCAGGCCTGGAAGTTCCAGGTCATCGGCTGGGTGATCTTCAGTCCCTGGTAGGTGTTGCCCACGGAGGAGTCCAGCGTCACGGTGAACGTGAACGGCACGGTGGAACCGGCGGCGACCGAGCTCGTCCCCAACAGGGTCAGGACGTTGAGGTTCTGACTGGCGAACCCGGCTGCCGTCCCGGAGTAGATCGTCGTCGGGCCCGACCTCACCACGATGTTGTACTTGGTGCACAGGTCGGTGGCGGTGCCGTTGACGGTGCCGTTGGTCGACTGGGTGCAGGCTCCGCCGGTGAGGGTGAACGCCGAGGCCGCCACCGTGCCGGCGTTGCGGATCTGGATCGTCGTGGTGACGGCGCCGGCGGCCCCGGGGGCCATCGCCAGGTTGCCGCCGTACTTGTTGATGGTCGCGCAGGTCGCCGAGTTGCTGGAGACCCCGCCGCCGTCGGTGCTGGTGCAGGTGATGGTGGAGCCGGTCGTCTCCTCCATCACCAGGGTGCCGGAGCCTGCGGTGTTGACGGTGTTCTGGATAGCCGCCGTCAGGGCCGCGAAGGTCGGCGTCATGCTGAACGCGAGAACCAGCGCGCTCGCCCCACCAGCGATCAGCGCCGGGATGGCGACGCGGCGACTTCGGCGCGCGTCACCCCCACTGTTCTTGGACATTGTTCCCTCCCATTTGTAACCCCCCGGCGAGTATGGTATTGACCCGCGGTGACGCCGGAGCCGAATTCGTGAAAGTGCCTCCCGGACCGGCCAGGCCCGGCCGGACGGTTCGCGGCCGGTCCCGGGGCGGGGGCCCGGGCGGTCACCCGATAGGATCGAAACCATGCCCAAGGTCCTCACCGAACTCCCGGTCGGCGAACGCGTCGGCCTCGCCTTCTCCGGCGGCCTCGACACCTCCGTGGCGGTCGCCTGGATGCGCGAGAAGGGGGCGATCCCCTGCACCTACACCGGCAACCTCGGCCAGTACGACGAGCCCGACATCGAGTCGGTGCCCGGGCGTGCCCTCGAGTACGGGGCCGAGCTCTCGCGGATGGTGGACTGCCGGGAGCTGATGGTCGAGGAGGGCCTGGTGGCCCTGACCTGCGGTGCCTTCCACATCCGGACGGGCGGACGCACCTACTTCAACACCACGCCGATCGGGCGTGCCGTCACCGGCACCCTGCTGGTGCGGGCGATGCGGGACGACGACGTCTGGGTGTGGGGCGACGGCTCGACCTACAAGGGCAACGACATCGAGCGGTTCTACCGTTACGGTCTGCTGGCCAACCCGAAGCTGCGGATCTACAAGCCGTGGCTGGACGAGGCCTTCGTCACCGAGCTCGGCGGGCGGGCGGAGATGTCCCAGTGGCTGAGCGAGCGCGAGCTGCCGTACCGGGATTCCAAGGAGAAGGCGTACTCCACCGACGCGAACATCTGGGGCGCGACGCACGAGGCCAAGGAGCTGGAGAACCTCGACACCGGGATCGAGATCGTCGAACCGATCATGGGGGTGCGGTTCTGGGATCCGGCGGTCGAGATCGCGACCGAGGAGATCACCGTCCGGTTCGAGCAGGGCCGTCCGGTCGAGCTCAACGGGGTGACGTTCGCGACCGCGGTCGACCTGGTCTACGAGGCGAACGCGATCGGCGGTCGCCACGGCCTGGGGATGTCGGACCAGATCGAGAACCGGATCATCGAGGCGAAGTCGCGGGGGATCTACGAGGCGCCCGGGATGGCGC
>JAVHXR010000461.1 GCA_031119515.1 Propionicimonas sp. | reverse complement strand
GCCCGGGCTCGTGGGGCGCGGGCAGAGGTCCAGATCGTCACCGGCGACCCGGTGCTGAACAACGACGCCCGGCTGGTGCAGAGCGTCGACCCGCTGCTCGCCCGGACCGGGATGCTGGTCGCGCACGAACCCTTCCGGTCGCTCGGGGCGGACGACTTCTCGCACTACTCCAGGCTCGCGCCCAGCCTGATGGCGTTCGTCGGGACCGGGTACGGGCCCACCACGGACGGCCGCCACGAGATCGGGCTGCACCATCCGGAGTACCTGCCGGACGAGGACTCCGTCCGTCGGGTCGCCGCAGCGTTCGCCGCCGGCTACGTCGGCGCGGCCCACCTGGCGGGCACCCTCTGACACCGCCCGTGCCGGCCGGCGTCAGCGGAGCGTCAGCAGGTAGCAGCCGTCGGCGGTCGTGGTCTGCTCCCCGTCGGCCCGGGAGGGGAAGCAGGTCATCACCGAGTCGGTCGAGGCCGCGACGATCCGTGACTCCCACCCGCTGCCGCCGGGCAGCGCCGGCAGGAGCCGCCACTGGCCGGTCGCCGCCTCGAACAGGTTCCCGGCGACCACCACCCAGGGGCCGCCCCCCTCGCCGGTGTACGAACCCAGCCCGCCGTCGGCCACCGGAGCGGCCGGATGCTCCCACCCGCCGTCGCGGTAGGTGACGACATCGAGCCCGTCCTTGTCGTCGGACGAGGGTTCGCCGGCGGTGCCGGGGGTGCGCACGAAGACCGCCGCCCCGCCGGCGCCGAACGGACGCCGGTCCGCGACGTCGCCGGGCTCGGAGGGCTCGCCCCAGCTGCGGGTGCGGGTGTCGAGGACGCTCAGCCGGCCCCCGGAGACCAGGCCGAGGGAGTGGTCGCCGAGCCGGAGCACGGTGGCCGAGGGCTCGGGCACCACCGGTGGCGACGGCAGGTCCTCCCAGCCCCGGGTGGTGAGCAGCTGGGGCGCCGGGGCGGACGCGCCCTCGCCGAGCATCCGGAACCGTGCCAGGCCGTCCTCGGTGCCCAGGTAGTGCTCGGTCTCGTCGGTCCGGGTGACCTCGTGCCAGGCATCCGCGACGGTGTCGTACCCCCACAGCTCCCCGGACTCCTCGAAGCTGAAGTGGACGTAGACGATGTCTCCGACGACGTCTGCCGCCATCGTGTAGGGCCGGGACACAGGCACCTCGGGAAGGGAGGCGATCGGCAGCCACCGGTCCGCCGCCGGATCGAACCGGCTGCCGGTGTAGAGCTGGACGTCGTCGCCCCCGTCGCCGCGCAGGTAGCCACCCATCAGGTAGTACTGGCCGTTGGCGCTGACCAGCAACGGGTCGGTCGGGATCGGGTCGGTGCCCGCGAGCACCTCGTCCCAGGCCGGGCCCGGGTCCGTGGCTTCGGGTACCGGTGCGACGGTCGGGTCCGGGTCGCCGGAGGCTTCGCGGGCCAGCAGTTGGCAGTCCTGCCCCTGGTGCCCGGCCTGCCGGTCGGCGTCGGCGTACTCGTAGCCGAAGCAGCTCAGCAGCGAGGACGGCGCCGCCACGACGACGGGATCCCAGCGCTCGTTCCGCGCCAGGTCGGGGACGTCGACCCAGGCCGCCGTGGTGACGTCCAGCAGCCGGCCGTTGGCCGCCACCAGGCCTTCCTGTGCGAGCGCGAGGTGCGGCGTCGAGCCGACCACCTCCGGGTAGCCGAGTGGTCCGGAGGGCTGAGCAATGTCCACCTGCTGCCAGCTGCCGTCGGCGATGTCGAGGATCCCCTCGGAGTGGGACGACGAGACCGGGGTGAGCGCGTCCGGCCAGACCAGGTGGCCGGCGGCGTACACCGCCTCCCCCTCGACCGCGGCATCCAGCGGCACCGCCGCGGTCCAGGTCCCGTCCGCCGGGTCGTAGCTGCCGACCCGCCGGTCGGCGCCGGGGTCCTCAGAGCAACCGGCCAGGACCACCACCCGATCCCCCGCGCCGAAGCCCTGGAAGTCCAGGCAGGAGTCGAGCGGGCCGGCTTCCCACGGGCTCCAGGTGTCCGAGTCCGGGTGGTAGTCGTAGCCGACGGAGGGCCCGCCCCCGACCACCATCGCAAGCGAGTCGTCGAGCCCCACCAGCCGGCCGAACGCCGCGGGGGTCTCCAGCTTCCGCCAGCTGTCGACGCCGGGGTCGTAGGCCAGCAGCGAACCGTCCCCCACGTAGCTCATCACGTAGAGCCGGCCGTCGGCGACCGCGCTGTCCGCATAGCCCTCCCCCATCCCGACCGGGAGCGCGGCCAGGCTGGTCCAGGCGTCGGTCGCCGGGTCGTAACGGGCGCCGTCCAGCAGGGTGGGCGGAGCCATGTCACACATCGCTCCGGGCGGGCACGGGCGTCCCTCCCAGCCGCCCAGGATGAAGAAGGCGCCATCGATCCAGGCCGTGACGGCACCGAACCTCGGGCTGAGCGGCGGCGCTGCGGTCTCCGTCCACGCGAACCCCGGCTCGGGCTCGGGCGTGGCGGTGATCGGCGCGCCGGGGAGCCAGCCGCGCAGCGCGAGCGGCACCACGAGGGCGATCGCGAGGCAGGCCGCCGCGGCCACTCCGATCCCGGTCCAGCGCCGCCGGCTCGACCGGCCCACGACGTCGACCGGATCGAGCGGCGCGAAGTCGGCCTCGCGGGACTGGTCGGCGAAGTACGCCCGCGCGGCTCGTTCGGGACGATCCGGTTCGGGGGGGCTCTGGTTGTCACTCATGGCCGCTCCTGGGCAGTCGGGTCCGCAGGTCCACCAGTGCGCGATGGACCAGCGAGCGGGCAGTGGGTTCGGCGCAGTCCAGCACGCGCGCGATCTCCGCGAAGCCGAGGTCCTCGTAGAACCTCAGCACGAGGGCGGCGCGCTGC
>JAVHXR010000460.1:847-2846 GCA_031119515.1 Propionicimonas sp. | reverse complement strand
GGCCGGCACCGGTGCGCTGGGCGGCCTGCGGCTGGTCGAGCTGGGGCCGCGGCTGGAGGAACTGGCGCTCGTCGCGCCGCCCGTCATCGTCTTGTCGGCAGGCCTCGCCGGACTGGTCTGGTGGGTGGTGGGCGCCGTCCGGGCGCCGGGTCGGCCCTCGGTAGGCTAGGCGTATGCCGTTGCGCCTCGTGGTCCTGGTCTCGGGCGCGGGCACCCTGCTGCAGGCACTGCTCGATGCCCGCAATGCCGGCGACCTGGCTGCCGACGTCGTGGCCGTCGGGTCCGATCGCACGGACGCGCCGGCCCTCCGGCGGGCGCGGGACGCCGGGGTCGAGACCTTCGTCCACCCGCTCCGCCCCGGTGACGACCGCGCGGCGTGGGACGCCGGCCTGGCGGCGACGGTGGCGGGCTTCGCGCCCGACCTGGTGGTGAGTGCAGGGTTCATGAAGCTGGTCGGCCCCGCCTTCCTGGAGCGATTCGAGGGCCGGATGGTCAACACCCACCCCGCGCTGCTGCCGTCCTTCCCGGGGACGCACGCCGTGGCCGATGCCCTCGCCCACGGCGTCAAGGTCACCGGAGCGACGCTGTTCACGGTCGACGAGGGGGTCGACACCGGACGGATCATCGCCCAGGAGGCGGTCGCCGTCCACGACGGCGACACGGCCGCCTCCCTGCACGAACGGATCAAGGTCGTCGAGCGCCGGCTGCTCGTCGCCTTCGTCAACCAGTACGCCGGACGAGGGGAAGCATGAACGAGCGACAGCCGATCCGCCGGGCGCTGGTCTCGGTGTACGACAAGACCGGGCTGGCCGACCTCGGCCGCGCGCTGGCCGACGCAGGGGTGGAGATCGTCTCGACGGGGTCGACCGCCGCAACCCTCTCCGGCGCCGGCGTCCCGGTGACCCCGGTGGAGGCAGTCACCGGCTTTCCCGAGGTGCTGGACGGCCGGGTGAAGACCCTGCACCCGGCGATCCACGCCGGGCTGCTGGCCGACCGGCGGCTGGAGGCCCACCGCCAGGCCCTGGCCGACCTCGGCATCGCCGCGTTCGACCTCGTGGTCAGCAACCTCTACCCGTTCGTCGAGACGGTGGCCTCCGGAGCCGGCCAGGACGACGTGATCGAGCAGATCGACATCGGCGGGCCGGCGATGGTGCGGGCCTCGGCGAAGAACCATGCGAGCGTGGCCATCATCACCTCTCCCCAGCAGTACCCCGGTCTGCTGGAGGCGCTCGGCGCGGGTGGCTTCACGCTTGCGCAGCGGCAGGCGCTGGCGGCGGCGGCGTTCGTCCACACCGCCACCTACGACGTCGCGGTCGCGTCCTGGGTGGGGAACGTGGTCACCGACACCAGCGGCGGGGACGGCTTCCCGGTCTGGGTCGGCGCCACCTGGGACAAGGTCGGGACGCTGCGCTACGGCGAGAACTCGCACCAGCGGGCGGCGCTCTACGTGAACAGCCACTTCCCCGGCGGGCTGGCCACCGCCGAGCAGCTGCACGGCAAGGAGATGAGCTACAACAACTACACCGACGCCGAGGCGGCCCACCGCGCGGCCTACGACTTCGACGAGCCGGCGGTGGCGATCATCAAGCACGCCAACCCGTGCGGGATCGCGATCGGCGCCGACATCGCGCAGGCGCACCGCCTGGCCCACGCCTGCGACCCGGTGTCGGCCTACGGCGGGGTGATCGCCACCAACCGCCCGGTCAGCGTGGCGGCCGCCACCCAGATCGCAGAGGTGTTCACCGAGGTCGTCCTCGCGCCCGACTACGAGCCCGGGGCCCTCGAGGTGCTGCAGCGGAAGAAGAACGTCAGGGTGCTGAAGGTCGCGGCCCGGCGCCGCGGCGGGATCGAGAGCCGTGACCTGCCCGGCGGGATGCTGCTCCAGAGCGTGGACGCGATCGACGCCCCCGGGGACTCTCCGGAGAACTGGGAACTCGTGAGCGGTGAGCCGGCCGACGCCGCCACCCTCGATTTCGTGGTCGAGCGGCCCAAGACCCGC
>JAVHXR010000460.1:0-837 GCA_031119515.1 Propionicimonas sp. | reverse complement strand
GCCGACCTCGGCTTCGCCTGGCGGGCCTGCCGGTCGGTGAAGAGCAACGCCATCCTGCTCGCCTCCGGCGGCGCCTCCGTCGGTGTCGGGATGGGTCAGGTGAACCGGGTGGACTCCTGCCGGCTGGCGGTGGAGCGGGCGGGGGAGCGGGCGGCAGGCTCGGTCGCCGCCTCGGATGCCTTCTTCCCGTTCGCCGACGGCCCCGGCATCCTGATCGAGGCGGGCGTGAAGGCCATCGTCCAGCCGGGCGGCTCGGTTCGCGACGAGGACACCGTCGCGGCCGCGAAGGCGGCCGGTGTGACGATGTACTTCACCGGCACCCGCCACTTCTTCCACTGAGGCGGCGGCGATGACGGCACTGAAGCTGGACGGGGTCGCGCTGGCCCGGCAGGTGAAGCAGGATCTCGCGGAGCGGGTGGCAGCGCTCGCCGAGCGCGGGCTGCGGCCGGGACTGGGCACAGTCCTGGTCGGCGACGACCCCGGCAGCCGTGCCTATGTCGCCGGGAAGCACCGCGACTGCGCCCAGGTCGGGATCGCGTCGCTGCGGGTGGACCTCCCGGCGGACGCGTCCGCCGCCCGGGTGGGGGAGGCGATTGCCGCCCTCAACGAGGACCCCGCCTGCACCGGCTACATCGTCCAGTTGCCGCTGCCCGGCCACCTCGACGACAACTGGGCGCTCGAGCTGATCGACCCGGACAAGGATGCCGACGGTCTCCACCCGACCAACCTGGGAAGGCTGGTGCTCGGCGTCCCGGCACCGCTGCCGTGCACCCCGAGGGGGATCATCGAACTGCTTCGCCACCACGGCGTCCGGCTGGCCGGCGCTGAGGTCTGCAT
>JAVHXR010000459.1 GCA_031119515.1 Propionicimonas sp. | reverse complement strand
GGCCGAGACCGTCGCCGGTCTGCTCCGGCCGGGAGGCCGGCTGTTCGTCCGCGACGCCCACCCGGTGCTCGGTTCCGTCCTCGGGATGACGGTGGCCACCGAGCATCCCGACCGCGCCCAGCAGCCCTGGGTCTCCGGGCCGGGGCAGGCGACGCCGGCACTGGAGCTGCCGTACTTCGAGCAGCAGGCGGCGCTGGCCTGGACCGACCCGCTGACCTACACCGGCGGCGAGGTCACCTCGCCGCTCTCGCTGGAGTGGAACCACGGCCTGGGGGAGATCGTCACCGCGGTGCTGGACGCCGGGCTGGCGCTGACCGGGCTGGTCGAGCACGACAGCGTGCCGTGGGAGGCGCTGCCCGGGCTGATGGCCCTCGACCCGGCAACCGGCGAGTACCGCCTCGCCGAGCGTCCGGAGCGGCTCCCGGCGACCTTCACGCTGATCGCGCAGCTGCACGCCTGACCACTGCGGTCTTGTAGGAATCCCACAAGGATTCGCGGGTGAACCTTGGCGTGAGCGCGTCGGTTTTGGTGATTTCCGTGAAACACCCGGTTGACCCTCGCCGCCGGGCCCCCCAGCATGGGAGATTGCCCGAAGCCCCCACCCCCGGGGGATCGCCCGGACTGCCAGCAGGAGGCCCTGTGTTCCAGCGCGTCGCGATCGTCAATCGCGGAGAGGCCGCGATGCGGCTGATCCACGCCGTCCGCGACCTCAACGCCGAGGCGCCGCAGGCCCCGGCGGTCACCACCATCGCGCTCTACACCGACGCCGAACGCACCGCGATGTTCGTCCGTGAGGCCGACGAGGCGTTCCCGCTCGGGCCGGCGGCGGACCGTCCCTACCTGAACCACGAACTGCTCGCCCGGGTGCTCCGGCAGGCCAGGGCGGACGCCGTATGGGTCGGCTGGGGATTCGTCGCCGAGGATGCGGGGTTCGCCGACCTGGTGGAGTCCCTCGGCATCGCCTTCATCGGGCCCTCCGGCGACGCGATGCGCAGGCTGGGCGACAAGATCGGGTCCAAGCTGATCGCCGAGCAGGTCGGCGTGCCGGTGGCGCCGTGGAGCCGAGGTCCGGTCGACACCCTGGACGACGCCCTCGCCGCCGCCGGTGCGATCGGCTACCCGCTGATGCTGAAAGCCACCGCCGGTGGGGGTGGCCGCGGGATCCGCCGGATCGACAGCGCAGCCGACCTGGCCGAGGCCTACCAGCGCACCCGGGACGAGGCGGAGCGGTCCTTCGGCAGCGGGGTGGTGTTCCTGGAGAAGCTCGTCACCGGCGCCCGCCACGTCGAGGTCCAGGTGATCGCCGACGGGCAGGGCACGGCGTGGGCGCTCGGCGTCCGGGACTGCTCGGTGCAGCGCCGCAACCAGAAGATCATCGAGGAGTCGGCCTCGCCGGTGCTGGCGCCCGCGCAGGTGGACGAACTCAAGGCGGCCGCCGAGCGGCTGGCCCTCGCCGTCGACTACCGGGGGGCCGGGACGGTCGAGTTCCTCTACCACCCCGGCGAACGGAGCTTCGCCTTCCTCGAGGTGAACACCCGACTCCAGGTCGAGCACCCGATCACCGAGGTGACCAACGACTTCGACCTGGTCAAGGCGCAGCTCCACGTCGCCGCCGGCGGCCGGCTGGCCGACCGACCGGTCGAGCAGGGTCACGCCGTGGAGGCACGGCTGAACGCGGAGGACCCGGATCGGGACTTCGCCCCGTCCCCCGGCCGGATCACCCGGCTGGACCTCCCGGTCGGCCCCGGCATCCGGGTCGACACCGGCGTCGCGGAGGGCGACGCCATCCCGGCCGACTTCGACTCGATGATCGCCAAGATCATCGCGTCCGGGCGGACCAGGGCCGAGGCGCTGGGACGCCTGCGCCGCGCGATGGCCGAGACCACCGTGATCATCGACGGCGGCACCACGAACAAGAGCTTCATCATCGAGTTGCTCGGCCGGCCCGAGGTGATCGACGGGACCGCCGACACCGGCTGGATCGACCGTACCCGGGCGGCCGGCGGGCTGGTCGCCGACCGACACTGGGGGGTGGCGCTGGTCGCGGCCGCGATCGAGGCATACCAGGAGGTCGAGCAGCGCGAGGTCGCGCAGCTGCTGGAGACCGCCCACGGCGGCCGGCCGCAGGCGCAGCATGCGTCCGGGCTGCCGGTCGACCTGAAGCTCCGGGGGGCCGCCCACCGGCTGGTGGTGTTCCGAACCGGCCCCGACCGCTACCGGGTGCGGGTCGGCGACGCCGTCGTCGACGCCCGGCTGGAGCGGCTGGACGACGCCCACGGCCGGCTCGACCTCGGCGGCGAGCGGTTCCGGATCGTCACTGACACCCACGGCCCGGTCCACCTGATCGAGGTGGACGGCATCACCCACCGGGTCTCCCGCGACGAGGGCGGCGTGCTCCGCTCGCCGGCGCCCGCGCTGGTCGTGGCGACCCCGGTAGCGACCGGCGGGCAGGTGGCCGCCGGGGCGCCGGTGGTCGTGCTGGAGTCGATGAAGATGGAGACCGTCATCACGGCCCCTTTCGACGCCCGCGTCCGCGAGCTCCTCGTCGTCGCCGGCAGCCAGGTCGAGAGCATGGCGCCGCTGGTGCGGCTCGAGCCGCTCGGCGAGTCGGACGAGGCCGGGGTGGAACCCGACGGCGAGATCGACCTTCCCGGGGCAGCTCCCGAACCGTCGGCGGGAGCCCGGGTCACCCGCCTGCTCGGCGAACTCAGCGCCCACCTGATGGGGTACGACACCGACCCGGCCGCCGACACCCTGGCCGCCTACCTGGCAGCCCGCGACCAGGCGTGCGCCGAGCGGCTGGACGTCCTCGCCGGGGAGGTCGCGCTCTTCAGCCTGTACGCCGACCTCA
>JAVHXR010000458.1 GCA_031119515.1 Propionicimonas sp. | reverse complement strand
ACGGTCTCCAGCTGTTCGGGCTGGATGATTGCTGTGACCAGCTTCACTTGTCAGACTCCCGTCTTGTCGGTCTCGGGCAGGTCGTCGGCGGTGAGCACCAGCGTCCGCTGCACCTTGCTTGAGTAGTACACCGGGCTCAGGTCGTAGCCGACCTCGGAGTGCTCGGCCAGGTCGATGCCGCCGAGCTCGTCGGCGGTGGAGATCCGCCACCCGATGGTCTTCTTGATCAGGAGGGCGATCAGGTAGGTGACGACGAAGGAGTAGACCATCACCGCGACGGCGGGGACGAACTGCCGCCACAGCTGGTCCCAGCTGCCGAAGAAGACACCCGCGACACCGGCCGGGGAGGCCGGATCGGCCAGGAAGCCGATCGCCAGGGTGCCGACCAGGCCGCCGACCAGGTGGACGCCGACCACGTCGAGCGAGTCGTCGTAGCCGAACTTGTACTTCAGTCCGACGGCGTAGGCGCAGGCCACGCCGGCGAGGATGCCGATCGCGATCGCACCCAGCGGGCTCACCGAACCGGCGGCCGGGGTGATGCCGACCAGGCCGGCGACGATACCCGAGGCGGCGCCGAGGGAGGTCGCATGACCGTCGCGGAACTTCTCCACCGCGAGCCAGGCGAGCATGGCGGCCGCGGTGGCGCCCAGGGTGTTGACCCAGGCGACGGCGGCGGTGTTGTTCGCCGCGACCGCCGAGCCGGCGTTGAACCCGAACCAGCCGAACCACAGCAGCGCGGCGCCGAGCATCACCAGGGTGAGGTTGTGCGGCCGCATCGGCTTGCTGCCGAACCCGATCCGCGGCCCGACGACGAGCGCGAGGGCGAGGGCGGCGGTGCCGGCGTTGATGTGGATCGCCGTACCACCGGCGAAGTCGAGCGCACCGATCCAGTTCGCGATCCAGCCGCCGCGGGTGACCACCTCACCGGCGTCGTTGGTGATGTCGAAGGAGAACACCCAGTTGGCTGCCGGGAAGTACACCAGCGTGCCCCACAGGACGCTGAAGACCGCCCAGGCGCGGAACGAGGCGCGGTCGGCGAGCGCACCCGAGACCAGCGCGACCGTGATGATCGCGAAGCAGGCCTGGAAGGCGACGAAGGCCAGCGCGGGGAGAGCGGCGTCGGTGTCCGTCATCAGCCCCATCAGGCCGGCCGCCTCCGCCGGATTGCCCAGCAGGCCGAAGTAGGTGGTGCCACCGTCCCTCGTCGCGATGCCGGTGTCGAAGCCGACGATGGCATCGCCGAAGGCCATGCTGTAGCCGAAGAGGATCCAGAGCACGCCGATCGTCCCCATCGTGATGAAGCTCATCATCATCATGTTGAGGACACCCTTGGCCCGGACCATGCCGCCGTAGAACAAGGCAAGACCGGGGGTCATCAGCAGCACCAGAGCGGCGCTGGTGAGGATCCAGGCGGTGTTGCCGGTATCGAGTTCCAGAATCATGCCCGTCAGGCTGTCGGATGGCTGTTACACCGGGGTTCTGCCCGTGTTACGACGTCGTTAGGCACTGTTACAGGCTTGTTGCAGATTGAACGATCTGCTGCGAAATCCGATTGGGCGCGGGATGGGCGGGCCACTTTGAACCGGCCCGATTGGCGGCTACGGTGGGGCCATGGCACCACGGCCCAACCTGTAGCTTCGGCGGCAGGAGCGGGCCGGGTGCCGATTTGTTTCGGGCGCGTCCCGGCCGGGTCGCGCTGGTGCGAGCAGGAGGTTGAGATGGATGTCCTTGTGACCGGTCGTCACTGCCAGGTTCCCGATGATTTCCGGGCGCGGGTGGAGGAGAAGCTCACCTCGATCGAGAAACTCAAGGATCGCGTGATCCGGGTCGAGGTGCAGGTCACGGCCAACGGCTACAAGCGACAACCCGACCAGTCCACCAAGGTGGAGATCACCCTGCGCAGCAAGGGCCCTGTGGTGCGTGCCGAGGCGAGTGCCGACGACAAGGCGGTGGCCTTCGATCGGGCGCTCGACCGGCTGAAGTCGCAACTGCGCCGCGCCTCCGACCGGCGCAAGACCCATCGCGGGCTGCGGACCGAGACCCCGGTCACAGAGCTCGCCGAGAGCGCTGCCGAGGCCGTCGACGGCGGTGGGGCCGAGGTGCGGACGCTGGCCGCGGGCCTCGAGGTGCACGGCGACGGCCCGCTGGTGGTCAGGGAGAAGTTCTTCGAGGCCGTCCCGCTCACCCTCGCCCAGGCACTGGACGAGATGGAGCTCGTCGGGCACGACTTCTTCATCTACGTCGACGCCGAGACCCGGGCACCCAGCGCGGTCTACCGGCGGAAGGCCTACGACTACGGCGTGATCCACCTGAGCGTCGACAAGGCCGGCGCTGAGCAGGCCTGAACTCGGCCAGGCCCTGGCGCGGCGGGCGATGCTCGCCGCCCAGGGCTTCGGCCGGGTTCCTCCCGAGCGAGCCTCCGGCGACGTCACGATCCGCCACCTCCAGCAGGTGGTCGACCGGGTCGGCCACTTCCAGATCGACACCGTCAACGTCGCCGTCCGCGCCCAGTACATGCCGCTGTTCGCCCGGCTCGGGCGGTACGACCGCGGCCTGCTCGAACGGGCCGCGGGGGTTCGTCCCCGCCGGGTCTTCGAGTACTGGGTGCGCAATGCCGTCTCCCACATCGACATCGCGCTGTACCCGGCGTTCCGCCACCGGATGGACGAGCAGGTCGCCAAGCCGTGGCGGTGGGTGACCCGGATGTCGCAGGAACACCCCGAGTTGCTGGACAAGATCCGGCGGCAGGTCGCCGCCGCAGGGCCGCTCACCGCCCGCCAGATCGAGCACCCCGACAACCGCGAGCGGGGTGCCTGGTGGAACTGGTCGGACGCCAAGATCGGCCTGGAATGGCTG
>JAVHXR010000042.1 GCA_031119515.1 Propionicimonas sp. | reverse complement strand
CAACAGGGGTGGGCGCGGCGATCGCCGCCGCGCAGGTAAGCAGCAGGGCGGCCAAGATGCGCGCCACCGTCGTCGGCATGTGCCCAGTGTGGTGCAGCCGGTCATCCCCCGCAGCCGCAAGCCGGCATTCACGACCACCGCCGGATCGTTCAACCTCGCCATGGGGGCAAGGCCAGCTGTGGCAAGAGGGAGAGCAGGCCTGCTGCTAGCGCTGTCGAGGATTGGCCGTGATCATCTGCTCATCAGTGCTCCGTGGAATGAATCCCGGAACCGAGCACGTTCACGGTTGGCTTCGGATGTCAGATAGATCCTCTAGGCCAAACAGGTAGCCACACGGTTCGTCGTGGCGAATCTGAACTTCACTGCACATGAGGAGCGGTTCCAACGCTTCCGCGACGGTTGCGTCGGTCGACTCCTCGTCGTACCACTGGGCGGCCCATGCCGATGCGATCTATCAACTCAGCGCGCCGGCCAGCGGTCGGTCTAGTACAGCGACGATCTCGCATCGGTCGGGGTCGGCCACACGCACCTTCTTCCGCGACCTCAACCGATGTGGGCGAGGTACGGAGTCGACCGCTTCTGCCGCTGGTGGCAACCGTCCAGCCGCTGACCGCGTCGGCGGGTCGCCCTGGGCCTGCGTGATGTCACCGGTTTCGCAGTGGGCGGCTATTCGGATCGCTACGGTGTGGCCGTGGAGGAGGCCGAGTCGCCGCGGTGGTGGGCATGGCTGTGGAAGGCTCCGCTTTGCGTGGTGGCGGCTGGACTGCTGACCGTGGGTGGCTTCGTCTGGATGGGCCACGAGGATTCGATGCGGGAGCAGTACGAGCTCTACCTGATCGACACCGAGCCGCACGTCATGGCTGTGTTCGACTCGTTGGAGGAGGGTTACCGCGGCCGCGTGGAGCATGCCTGGGTGCGGCTGCAGTGGGCTGACGAGTACAAGGAGTTGTCGCAGCACTTCGGCGTTGGGAAGCTGGTGCCCGGGGAGTACCTGATGGTCGTGGTCGACCCGGAGTGGACCGATCTCGCGGTCCAGGTGTACGCGCGCGAATACCTGGCTGAGAAGTTCACCCGGTATCCCGAGATGCTCGACGAGCAGGAGATGGTCGCCTACCAGTTGTCCCGGCCGCTGACCTGGGGGGTCGGATTCGGGCTTGGCAGTTTCGCCCTAATCGTCGTCGCGGCGCGCGATTGGTTGTTCAGCCGCGTGCCGAAGCGCGAGCTTGGCAACACTTCCGGCCGTGGCCACCGAAGGATGGGCATCGCTGGCCGGGCGGACGGGCGCGAGATCCCGCTCGGGGTGATCGCGCTGGTGGGTGCAGGCATCGTCGGTTGGTTGTCGTTCGTGTTCTGTGACCACCACACGATCTGGTCGGCGGCGGCCGCCGCGTGCTGGATCACGAGCCTGTCGTCGATGGGCATCTTCTTCTTGCGCCGGGATCGCAGCCCGGTGCTGTCGTCTGTGACGCAGTACGGGGTGCTCGTGAGTAGCCTCGTGCTGGTCGTCTGGTTCCAGGTGCGCCCCGAGGACCTGGTCGGCGAGCGCCTGCCGAGCGTTGAGGCGGTGCGGTTCGCGAGCGGCATTTTCGGGGTCGCTGTGATCGCCGGGTTCGTGGTGCTGATCCGCAAGAACCGCGCCCTGAAGCGGGTCGCCGCCAATCCCGGCGCGGGCCCGCGCTTCCGGCTGACCCGGCGCGGCTACGACCCCGCCGGCGTCGATGCCCTGCTAATCGAGATCGCGGCCCTGCCCGACACTCCCGACGGTGACCGCGCCAAGCGCGACCTTATCGCCAAGGCGCAGTTCCACCTTGCGCGCGAGTCCGGTTACAACCCGGTCGAGGTGGACGATCACCTCGACAAGCTCATGGCCGACCGCGACTAGCGACCCGCGAAGCGTCAACCCTGTCCAGCAGGCAATGGCGTCACCGCCACCCCCGCACCGTGCTTTTTTGGGGTTCAAACCGGTGCAGTGCGATGGCGGACTCGGAGAATCATCCTCAAATGCCGCGCTCGGCGAGGTCGGCGTCGTCATCGTCATGGGCAGCATCCTCAGTCCGAGGCGCGCAGACCGCCGTTTGGGATGTAGTGCCTGCCCCGGTGGCCAGGGGCGAGGGAGCTGAAGATGCGTGAGGGTCGGGAGCCGAAACCCTCGTTCTTTTGGTCGCTCGGTCAGTCGTGCGCAAGACGCCGCCCCACATCTCGGCAGGTGGGTCGAGTCACTGGGTGAGCGGCCCGCGGGTGCCGAGGGGCGCTACTCACCGAGTTGGGTGGCCAGGCCCTTGGGTGCGACTTCGCAGTAGGCGTCGGTGAGCAGCTCAGCTAACCCATCCAGGTCGAGTTCGCGGTCGAGACGGACGCCGAGCCAGCCGCGGTGGCCGACGTATGGCGGCCGGAAGAACGTGTCTGGCCGGCTGGAGACGAGCGCGTCTTGGACGCCGGGTGCGGCGGCGCACCACAGGTGAGGGAAGGTCTGGTCGTGGTGGCCGTCGAGCCAAGCGGTGGCAAACGCCTTCTTGCCTCGCACGAACCAGGTTGGTGCGCCGTGGCTTGGTCGCTCGCTCACCTCGGGGAACGACTGGCATATGGCGCGCAGGCCCGACAACACCTCGGACATGGACGCGATCGTAGACGGGTTCCCAAGTCGGACGGACGCCGGACATGCCGCGTGTGGTGCGGAAGGAGAAGGCGACTGGGTCTGGGTCGGGGTCACCTCGGGTTGAGGATGGTCGACTCAAGCGTCGAGGTCGTCCTCCCACTCGCGAGCGTCGCTGGTACGTTCCGGGGCATGACCTCTGTGCCGCGCCTGACACGCCTGACGTTCCACGGTCCTCTCTCGGGTGCTCGCGCTGACCGTCTCGTCGCGCGGTTGTCGCGGACATCGCCGTCGAGCGTGCTCGACGTGGGTTGTGGATGGGGTGAACTGCTGCTGCGGGTGCTGGCGGCATGCCCGGCGGCGCGGGGGGTCGGGGTGGACATCAACGAGGCTGACCTGGCGCGGGGGAAGGCAGCAGCCGAGGATCGCGGTTTGGGTGATCGGGTGCTGTTCACCCGGGGGGACGCCTCGGCGGCCGAGCCGAGCATGGCCGACATCGTGGTGTGCCTGGGGTCGTCCCATGCCCTGAGCGAGGATCTCGGCGAGGCTCTGGCAGCGCTTCGGGCGCTGGTGCGGCCGGGGGGTCGGGTCCTGTTGGGTGAGGGGTTCTTCTGCCGCCCTCCTACACCCGTCGAACTGGCGGCGATGTGGCCGGGCGCGAGCGCGGATGACCATCCGTCGCTGCCGGGGCTGGTCGACACGGCGGTCGCGGCGGGGTTCCGCCCGGAGTGGATCGAGACCGCAACCCGGGCCGAGTGGGAAGACTTCGAAAGCGGATACCTCGCCGATGTCGAGGAGTGGCTGGTCGCGAACCCGGACCACGCTGAGGCGGCGGATACCCGGGCGAAAGCGGATGCACACCGCCGGCGCTGGCTCCGAGGGTATGGCGATGTGCTGGGGCAGGCGTACCTGACCCTGATACCGACGTGAGCCGTCGCGACATCCGACTCGGCCTCATACGGCACGTGCACCCATCGGGTGGGGTGGTGTGCGTGATGGAGTGGCCCTTCGACGCCACGCGGTGGCCTTGGGCTGCGAGGATGGTGTCACTGTGACTGACGACGCTCCGTTCGAGGAGGATGAGGCCGAGCGTGGGGGATGCCTCGCGGCTCGGCCGAGGTCCGCGCTGCCGTTGTCGTCGGGTGGCAGTCCGGAAGCGGTCGGCGATGAGTGGTGGCTGGCGTCGGACCTCCCTGGCGAGCCAACGATGCCTCGTGAGTCGGAGGGTGAGTGGCCGGGGCCCCGTGTGGTGGAGGAGGTCGCGGGCTGGGCCAGACCGGCACCGGGGGAGTTGTGGCTGATCGATCCCACCGAGGACCGGCTGGTGTACGGGCGCTGGGTGCTCGGCCCCGACGGCTTGGCCGGGTTGCGTGAGTTGAACCGGGTCGGGGTGAGTGTGAGCGATCGTCCCTCGATGGTTGAGGCGTTGCCCCACCGGCCGGCGCGCCGCGCGAGCGAGATCGCGCGCGTCGTTGGCATCCTCGTGGGTGCCTCTGCCTTGTGGGCATGGGTGACCGCTGTCGATACCTGGGGTCAGATGCCCGGGTGGCCGTGGCTTCCCTGCCTGCTCACCCTGTTAGCCGGGCTTGCCTTCGGGATGTTCTGGTGGTTCGACCGGCGTGCGTCGCAGGTCGTGGCCGACCCCCGTAATGCCCAGGTCAACGCCCTGCTGAAGGTGCTGGACGTCGCGAGGGTACGAGCGCCATCAGCGGCCGTCATCGAAGTAGCGGCCCTGGTCCGCGCCGCCTGGCAGGAGTTCACCGCTACCGCCGGCTACACGCAGGCGACGCCAGCCGAGCAACACGCCTGGCAACTGCGCGTGGATCGCCTCCTGTACGCCCTCGCACTCTCCCAACCCAGCGGTTCCAGACCCGGACGGCCCGAGCTGCGTGGCTGGATCCACCGCAACACCCAACGCATGCTGTTCGACCTGGCGCAGGGCTCAGGCAAGCCGACCCCAGAACCCGCCCCCGATCCTGTAGCTCCCGAGGAGCAGACCCTTACCCACTACCCCAGGTACCCCGGCTGACCAAGCCTCCCTGCCCCCGGCGCAGGCGTCCGGAAGACGACCTCATCTGCCGCCGGCGGCGCGTGATGTGCTCGCATCGGAACTCCGCCTCGGGCCGGTCTTGTCGGAAGTGGATTTCGTTATACGATTTGTGTGTGGTGGGTGACGAGCAGATCCAGAAGTGGGCAGACGAGGCCGAGGCCGGTTACGACGTTGCTGAGCTGAAGCGGCGCGGTCGTGGCCGTCCTGGGCGTGGCGCGGAGCCGGCGCAAGTGGTTGCGGTGCGCCTGACGGCTGAGGAACTGGAGGCTCTGGACGCTGCTGCGAAACGGCACGACTTGAGCCGCTCGGAGGCGATCCGGGCCGCCCTGGCGCACTTCGCGGCGTGAGAGTCCACGCCAGCGCCCTCAAGCACGGGATTGCGGCCGAGGACGTCGAACAGGCAGCCCAGTGGGCTCTGTGGGTGGAACCGCTGGATGATGGCCCACCGCTCCGCGAGCTTCGGCTCGGCTTCGACACTCATGCCCGGTTGCTGGAGACCGTGGTCTGGTGTTCGAAGGTGGCGAGGAGATGGTGATCCACGCGATGCCTGCCCGCAGGCAGTACTGGGACCTGCTCCCCTAACACTTCGCCGCGGGCGGCGGGACGATCCGGGGATGAGTACTCAGCCTGTTCTGTTTCCGGTGTTGCTCGCAGCCGACACCGATCCGTTGGTTCGGGCGGTGGCTGCCTATCTGGCCAGGTTCAAGGACGCCACCCGTGTCCACACCGAGTCCGACCTTCGCGCGTTCCTCACCTGGTGCACCGAGCGGCGGCGCTACGGACGGTCACAAATGACCCCTTCCAGTGCCGCACACAACCGGGTCGGCTGCTTCAACTTGGGTTAGGGCAGGTAGTACTCAGTCGCGCTGTGTGCGCGGCCGCCGGAGACGATGACGTCGACGGGTAGGTGGTCTGCGGGCGAGTACATCCAGGTGGTGTCGGTTCCGGGACAGTACAGGCTGGCGAGATCGGCGCGGCTGAGCGTGCGTTGGGCTGGGTAGTTCGCCGCGTCGATCGTGGTGAGAGTGAATCCGTTCCAGACGTCGACTCTGACGACGCCGGGGTCTGGGTTGCGGATGTAGACGGGGTTGGGGAGTTCCTCGGTGGGGCCGATCCTGCCGTCCTCGCGTGCGGCCTGGTTGGCGTCTTCGTTGCTGAAGCGTTCTGCCGGGTCGAGGTAGATCGAGCGGCCGTCGAAATGGCGCACCGATCCGAACTGGGTGCCGTCGGGGAACGGGTCGTCGCTCCAGGACAGTGACGGCGGGGGAGGGCACCCCGCACTGGCGACGGTGGACGTGCTGGCGGGTGTGGTGGCGGCCGGCATCGACGGGGAGTGCCCGGAATCGGCCGGGCTCGGGGAGCCGGAACAGCCTACGATCGCGAGAACGCCGACCAGCGCAGCGGCGGTGATTCGACCTGGCGTTGCGCTGGGCATCGGGCTCCCCTCGCCGTTGGGCTGTTCGGCTCCCAGAGGGCAGTCTCCACCCCCTTCGCACCACTCGCTCCGGATTCGCCCGATCCTGCCGCCCAACGCCTCGGCGCGAGTACTCCAGAACACACGCGCATGCCCGCGGCGCGGATGGCTGGTTTCGCGATCGGGGAGTGCTCTTGCTGACGTGGTTGCCGTGGCAGTGGCGGGTCGTGGTTCTGGGTAGCGTAGCGGGCGGGATCAGGTCTGGGTGTCATGAACAGGCCCGAGCGGACACTACTGGGGCATGGATACCGAAGAAGCGGCGGCGGGTGAGGCTGAGTTCCGGGCCTGGTACCAGCGGACCAGTCCCCGGGTGTATGCCTATGTGCGCCGCCACTGCCCTGATGATGACTGCGACGATGTGATCGCCGAGGTGTACCTGGTTGCGTGGACCCGTCTGGCGGAGCTACCCGCGGACGCGGTGCCCTGGCTGATCGGCACCGCCCGCAACGTCCTGGCGAACTCATGGCGTGCCCGCAGCAGGCGCCGGCAGTTGGCCGCGGAGTTGGCCGGCCTCAATGATCTGGCGTCGGCTGATCCTGCCGGCCTGGCCGTGGAGCGTACCGACCTGCTGCGCGCGATCGGCCAGCTGGGTGCCGACGACCAGGAAGTACTGCTGCTGGCCGGCTGGGACGGCCTGGACTCCTCAGGGATCGCCACCGTGCTCGGCTGCTCTGTGGCGGCGGCACGAACCCGGTTGAGCCGCGCCCGGCGTCGCCTCGCCGATCGCCTGAACGCATCGCTCGATGCCCCTTCCTCCCTCCTTCGTCTCGTCCCGGAAGTGAACTGACATGACTACCAAGATCTCTGACGACCAGGCCATGGATGCCGTGGTCGCTACCCGCCCCGACACTGACACGATCGACCACGCCTGGTACGTCGGGCGCCGCGAGCAGGTACTGAACCAGGTGCTCAGCACCCCCCGCAACCTGCCCGGCACCGCCCGCACCCCATCCACCGTCCCGGTTCGTCCGCAGCGGCAGACCCGCTGGAGGCTGGTCGCCGCGGCCGTCGCCGTGGTCGCTGCCGGTGGACTGTTCGCCCAGGTGCTGGTGCCGTTGGGAAGCCCCGGCAGCCCGCAGGCCGCGCAGGCACTCGACCGGCTGGCCGGCGCAGTGCCGGCCAACCCGGTGATCCCCGACGGCTCCTACGAACTGACCGTGTACGAGGACTCGGGCATCGCCGAGTCCGACAACGGCCCGATCTCCTACGCCACCGTCCGCAGTACCTGGACCGGGGCCGACGGGTGGGCCTGGGCCCACCAGACCGGTGACGACCCCGCCTACTACATCTTCCCCCCGGCACCGCGGAACTATGACCTCAACGCCGTCCCGGCCGACCCCACCGTGATGGAGGCCTACCTGCGGGCCAGGGTGATGGGCTCGTCGTCGGTTGAGGAAGCACTGTTCGAGGCCGTGAAGGAGACCCTCGCCTTCACCCCGACCCCGGCAGCGACCCGCGCCGCCTCGATCCGGATGCTCGCAGGCGTGCCCGGCGTGACCGTCACCGAGAACACCACCGACCCGAACGGACGACCCGCGACCAAGGTCGCCTTCGTCGACGAGCAGCGCCGCCCCGGGGTCGTCAACGCCCTCTACCTCGACCCCGACACCACCCAGGTCGTCGCGGAACTCAGGACCCAGAACACCAAGCCCTTCTACACCTGCATCTACACCGAGCGCCGCATCGTCACCAGCCTGCCCGACAACATCATCAACACCCTCGGCACAGACCGAACCTACAAGTCGATCCCGTAGCCAGCCGATTGCCCGCCCCAGACCGGCTCTGCCCTCCGCTCTCCGGAGTCCGAGCCGGTCGCTGGCTGCACGTCGAGACACCGGACATCCTCCTCTGCCGCCCGCGGGATGGTGGCCAACGAGTGCGCATCGTCTCGATCGCGGTCAGCGCCACCTCCTTCATCTGAGCGGCAACCGCCAAAGAACTGGCCGCCCCATGACAGCTCCGGTGCCACCTGCCACAATCCGCTTCCGCGGTTCGCGCTGGGGAGGTGCCGCGGGCGGTGTGGGGCGGTTGGTAGCGTCGCTTCATGACCGTCGGCAGTGACTTCGAACTCACCATGGATGAGCTGCGTGTGGTGGCCCGCTACGTGGTGGAGCACGCTGAAGAGGTACTGCCGGCGTTCGAATCGTCAGTGCCCAACGATCCGCGTCCTCGTGACGCCATCGACGCGGCCTGGCAGTTCGTCCATGGCGCGGCCCGCACCAGGTTGCAGCGCGTCACGGCTGTCAATGCCCATCGCGCAGCCAGAGACGCCGTCACCGAGGTCGCCCGACTCGCGGCCCGGTCAGCGGGAGACGCCGCCTCCGCTGCCTACCTGCATCCCATCAGTCAAGCTGGCCAGGTGGGCCACATCCTCCGGGCCGCGGCCAGCTCTGCCCGCATCAAGGAACTACAGGCCGGTGGCGATCTCGCAGTGGGCGACCGCGAGGTCGAGCGTTCCCGGCAACGTGCCACACCGGAACTCGTCGACGTCCTGCGGCGCTACCCGCCTGCCGCAACCGCGAAGAACCGCACCGCCGAACTGATGAGCCGCCTTGACCGATCACTGCGTCAGCCGGTGGATCCGCCGGCGACCTGACACCCTCAACCGCCGGGCCGAGGTGGTTCGACATCACGAATCTCCGGAAGTCCGGCGAGGTAGTACCAGCGACCGTCCTCGCGGACGAACCGGGACCGTTCCCGCTGCACGTCCACCCCGCCACCGGGGGCGAGGAAGGTGGCGCGGAACTCGACGATCCCGGTGTCGTCGTCCGTGCCGCCGGCGACGGTGTCGAGCACCTGGAGGCCCCGCCAGGAAGGGTTGTCGGCCAGGGTGAGGGTCGCCGGGCGGGTGGACGGGTGCCAGGACGCGAGCAGCCAGACAGGGTCGTTGTCGCGAAACGCCTCGAAACGCGACCGCATCAGCGCCTCTGCGGTGGTCGGCCAGGGCCGGCCGTCGGGTCGCGTCATGGTGCCAGTCTGCCGCAGGCCCGACCCGCTCCGTCCCACCGCCAGCGCGAGGGGGCGGCGGCCACCCCCGGCCCCGGCCGGTGGGGCGAACGGTGGCCACCCGCGAAGCCGTCGAGCCCGACCGTCGAGCCCGGCGGCGAACGGTCCGGTCGCCTCGTGGCTAGGCTGGCCGGCGACATGTGGGTGGTCTTCGCCTTCGGCGCGGCCGGGTTCGCCGGCCTGACCGCGATCCTGGCCAAAATCGGCGTTCGCGGCACTCCCTCGCACCTGGCGACGGCGATCCGCACGGTCGTGGTGCTCGGCTTCGCCTGGCTGGTGGTGCTCATGACCGGCTCGCAGGCGACCATCGGTGCCGTGGACGCGGCCACCCTCGGCTTCCTGGTGCTCTCGGGGCTCGCGACCGGGGCGTCCTGGTTGTGCTACTTCAAGGCGCTCCAGCTCGCAGACGTCAACCAGGTGACACCGATCGACAAGTCGAGCATCATCCTCACCGTCCTGTTCGCGATCCTGTTCCTCGGCGAGACCGAGAACCTGGCCACCCGGCTGCCGGGGATCGCGGTCATCGGGATCGGCACCTACCTGATGATCGAGCCCGGCCGGCGGCTCCCCACGTCCCGGGGCGGCGGGACGTGGCTGCTCTACGCAGGGGCCTCGGCGGTCTTCGCGGCGCTGACGACGATCCTCGGCAAGGTCGGGATCGGCGGCGTCGACTCCAACCTCGGCACCGCGCTGCGCACGATCGTCGTCCTGGCGATGGCAGCCGTGGTCGCCGTCGTCTCGGGCGAGCACCGGCAGTGGCGGGCGGTGCCACGGCGCGACCTGGCCTTCATCCTGCTGTCGGGGGTCGCCACCGGAGCGTCGTGGCTCTGCTTCTACCGGGCGCTCGCCGAAGGCCCGGCCAGCCTGGTGGCGCCGATCGACCGGCTCAGCATCGTTGTGACGATCGTTTTCGCCAGCGTGTTCCTGCGGGAGCGGCTGACCCTGCGCGCCGCCTGCGGCCTCGCCCTCATCCTGGCTGGCACGTTCCTCATGCTCGTCTGAGCAATCCGCATCCCGGCCCCTCCCGCGACCCGGATCGGCCGGGTAGGGTCAGGCAGCACCCACCCCTGGAGGAGCCATGCCCGGCCGCTTCGTGTACTGGATGAACGTGTCTCTCGATCTGCGAATCGAGCAGGACGACGGTGAGAACGGCGGCGGCAGCTGGATGCGGATCGGGGAGTCGCTCCACCGCGAGTTCAACGCCCGCGCCGGGCGGATGACCCTCATGGTCCAGGGCCGCAAGGTCTTCGAGATCATGGAGGACTTCTGGCCCGCCGCGCGCACCGACCCGTCCCTGCCCGACTTCCTGCGCGAGTACGGCGAGATCTGGACGGCGATGCCGAAGGTGCTGCTGTCGCGGACGCGGACCTCAGCCGGGCACAACACCAGCGTCCTCGGCGAGGACGCGATCGGGCGGCTCGCCACCCTCCGCGCGGAGTCGGACGGGGAGATCGGCGTCGGCGGCGCGACCGTCGCCACCCAGCTGCTCAACGCGGGGCTGCTGGACGAGTTGCTGCTCTTCACCCACCCGGTGGTGCTCGGCCGGGGGAGGTCCCTGTTCGACGACCTGAATCGACCGGTGGAATGCGACCTGCTGGAGCAGCAGTCGTTCGAGGCCGGCGTCACCATGCACCGCTACGCGGTGCGCCCGGTCCCCGTGGCCGCTGAGCTCCGGCGAACGACCTGAGCGGCTCAGCCGTAACTCGGGAGGTCCATGCCACGGTGGATCTCGGCGACGAAGGCGCGTCCGGGGGAGTCCGGGTCGTCCACGATCGGCCGGTCGGTCATGAACTGGCGGATCACGTTGGCGAGCTCTCCGGGATGGCTGAAGTTGATGGCGTGCGCAGCACCGTCGATTACCACGATCGAGACGTGCTCGCCGGTCTGGCGCGCGACCTCGAGGGTGCGCTGCGGGCCCGGCATCAACGGGTCGTGGCTGCCGACCACGGCCAGTGTCGGCACCTGCAGGTCGAGCAGCCGCTGCAGCGCCGGATACCGGGTGAGCGAATGGAAGAGCTGCCGGGTGCTCGTCACCCCGAACCTGAGGTAGTCGGGCACGACGACAGGGAACAGCCGGGGCGGCTCCCGGAACGCGTCCTGCGCGATCTGCCCCATCGCACGGGGGAGCGGCTGGTTCTGCCGCCCGCCGGCCGGGCTCACCAGGATCGCGCGGTCGATCCGGTCGGGGTACTGGTAGGCGAACTCGCAGATCACCGGGCAGCCCATCGAGTTCCCGACCAGGCTGGCGCGCTCGATACCGCGGTCGTCCAGGAAGGCGGCGGCCGCGCGAGCCAGATCGGGGACGTCCAGCTTGCCCCGCACCTTCCCGCTCCGGCCGAACCCCGGCAGGTCGGGCACGAAGGTGTGGAAGTCGCCGGACAGCCGCTCCGCGGTCGGCAGGAGATAGCGCCCCGACAACCCGAAACCGTGCAGGTGCACCATCACCGTGCCCGTCCCGGGACCGCCGGACTCGCGATAGAAGACGTCCACGCCGTTCAGCGTCGTCCAGCGCTCGGCCAGCGGCGACGGCGGACGCCCCGAACCCGCGGCGCCGGACCGACCGGCTGCGCCGAGTCTCATGGCGACGCAGTGTAGTCCCGGCAGTCCCGGGCGGCGAGGGTGGCAGCCAACCCCGGCCGGTGCCCCCCCGATGGCCTCGCACTCCGCGAGCCATGCGCCCGTCATCTTCCCGGTCGCAGCACATCGGGCGAGGATCTTCGGCATGCTGGACGGCGTCGCCGCCCGGCCACGACGAACACCACCGAAACGTAGGACGAACCGTGCGGGTGCCTCCTGCCATCGT
>JAVHXR010000457.1 GCA_031119515.1 Propionicimonas sp. | reverse complement strand
CTCCAGCACCGGGGCGGCGGCGGCGGCGAAGGCGGCGTCGTCCAGCGGCGCGCCGGCGCCGCGAGCGACGACGTACTCGGCGGCCCGGGTGGCGCCCACCTGCCCCGAGTTCAGCGCCGCCCCGCCGGGACGGTAGACGCCGTGGGCCCCGCCGGCCTCGCCGACCGGGAAGAAGCCCTTCACGTTCGACTGCCACCACAGGTCGACCAGCAGCCCGCCGTTGTTGTGCTGGGCGCAGACGTCCACCTCGAGCAGCTCCCGCTCCAGGTCAACGTAGGGGTTCTTCTGCAGGTAGAACTGGTAGGACGGCTCGTTCATGTGCCGCAGCCGCTGGATCGGGGTCCCGGTCAGGGCGCCGGCCTTCGCCAGGTAGTCGTGCGCCTCCGGCCCGAGCGCGGACGGGTCGAACCCTTCCCGGACGGGGTTGCGGCGGAAGTCCAGCCACACCCGGCGGCCTCGCAGCACGGTCTCGCGGTAGACCAGCAGGTCGATCAGGCTGGAGCCCGCGCGGGCCTTGCGGATGTCGAAGGGCCACTGGTAGCCCTTCAGGAAGACCAGCGTCATCAGCCGGCCGTAGTCGGGAATCGCCTCGGTGAGGAACTCGCGTTCGTCACCGCCGTCGGCGTCGGTGGAGACGAACCGCGGGATCACCTGCATGTAGGTGCCGGACACGTTCCAGCGCGGGTGGATCGATGCCAGCCCGAACTGCCACTCGGTGAGGTTCTTGCCGTGGACGCCGGCCCGGTAGCCGGCCCCCGACGCCCCCCACTGGCCGTTGGGGAAGACCCGGGTGGCGTACATCCCGGCCGGCCCGCCGGTGGCGTAGACGACATTGGTGCAGCGGAAGAACAGGAACGGGCTCTGGTCGGCGTCGTAGGGAAGGTCGCGCCGCAGCACCAGCACTCCGGCGATCCGGCGGCCGCCGTCGGTTCCGTCCGGGACGGTGACGAGGTCCACCACCCGGCACTCGTCGAAGACCCGGGTGCCGTTGCGCTGCACCTTCGCCTCGAGCTTCTGCACCATCGTCCGCGAGGTGTACGGGCCCACCGAGGTGGCCCTGAGGCGAGGGTCGTGGTCGGTCTTGTAGCCGATGAACTCCCCGTACCGGTTCTGCGGGAACGGCACGCCGAGGTCGACCAGGTGGAGGAAGCCGCGGGCCGAGAGCGCGGCCTCGGCGAGCGCGTTGTCGCCGTCCATCGCGCCCCCCGAGAACAGCGTCTCGGCCATCTCGCGGACGGAGTCCGGGTCGCCGCCGGACAGCGTCAGCTTGTAGTAGGTCTGCTTGTCCGACCCGGCGTTGCGGGAGGCCCCGGCGTTGATCTTGTCCGCCAGCATCACGAGGTCGGCCTGGCCGCCCTCCCAGATCCGGGCGGCGGCGCAGTACCCGGCCGAACCGGTGCCCACGACGACCGTGTTGGCGGTCACCACCGGGACGTCGCGTCCGCCGATCCGGAGGGGCTGCGGCTCGTGGCTCATGAGGCTGGGTTCCTTTCGTGAGGGCCTTCGGGGCGGTGGGGGGCTAGAGGACGGGGATGTGCATCCCCCCGTCGACGTGGAACACCTCGCCGGTGGAGTAGGGGGTGGCCCCGGAGGCGAGCAGACTGACGGCGGCGGCGACGTCGGCCGGACGGCCCCAGCGGGCCACGGGCACCGCACCGGAGGCGAAGAGCGCGTCGTAGCGGGCTGTCACGGCGGCCGTCATGTCGGTGGCGATCACCCCCGGCCGAACCTCGTAGACCACGATCCCCTCGGGGGCGAGCCGGGCGGCCCAGAGCTGGGTGGCCATCGCGACCCCCGCCTTGGAGATGCAGTAGTCGCCCCGGTTGGTCGAGACGGTGGCGGCGGAGATCGACGAGACGTTCACGATGGTGGCGACCGGCCCGGCCGGCGGCTCCGGCAGTTGCCCCAGCGGGCCGCGCAGTTCGATCGCCTTCGCCGCGAACGCCTGGGTGAGGAAGTACGGCCCGCGCAGGTTGATCCCCAGCACCCGGTCGAACGACTCGGCGGTGGCCTCGAGCAGGTCCGCGCGGACTGCCGGTGCGACCCCGGCATTGTTGACGAGGACGTCGAGCCGCCCCCAGGCCGCGACGGCGTCGTCGACGAACCGGACGTGGTCCGCCGGCTCCGCCACCGACCCGCGCAGGTAGCGGACCCGGGAGGCGTCGCCGGCCAGCTCGCGCAGCTCGGCGAGTACGTCGGCCGGCTCCTCGCGGGTGGCCAGGATCGACACCGCGAAGCCGTCGGCGACCAGCCGGCGGCTGATCCCCAGCCCGATTCCCCGGTTGCCACCGGTGACGAGAGCGACGGGCATGGCAGGTCCTTTCGGTTGTCAGTCGGTGGCCGCGCGGCCGTCGGTCAGGACGAACCGGTAGCCGTCCGGGTCGAGGTGGACGCCGGCGACCGGCTCGCCGGTGACGATGTCGGTGCCGGTGAGCGCGACCGCGACGGCGGTTGCGCCGTGGTTGATCACCGTCACCAGGTCGCCGCGCCGGGTGACCTCGACCGCGGCCGGAAGTCCGGGCAGCACCGGCCCAACCCCCGCCGCGGCGAGCAGGCCGTCGACGATCTGCTGGGTGCCCGGCTCGTCCGGGACCGTCGCCAGGTACCACGCGCTGCCCCGGCCGGCGAACCGCCGGGTCATCGCCGGCCGCCCGGCCGCCCGGCCGCTGGGGAACCGCGCCACCACCTCGGCGTCGACCGCCTCGATCTCCTCGGCGAACAGGGTCCCGGTGGCGGTGCCGCCGGCGAACGGGCCGAATGGCGCGAACCGCTCGCCGGGATCGTCCGACTCCGGCCGCACCAGGGCGGAGAAGTCCTCGAGCCGGACGCCGAGGGTGCCGCCCAGCTGGGTGAGGAAGCCGCCCGGCCGGAAC
>JAVHXR010000041.1 GCA_031119515.1 Propionicimonas sp. | reverse complement strand
ACACCACCGGTGCTCTCGGCGGGCGCACCCTCGCGGTCAAGTTCGCGGCCTCGGCCGAGGCGGTGTTCGAGGTCACCATCTCCGACGCGTCGTTGACGATCGGCGACTTCGTGACCATCGAGGGAAGCGTCAGCTTCGACGGCGACACCTTCGCCGGCACCGGCCTGATGGTCTTCCTCGGACGTGGACCGGCCAAGCTGGGCAACGGCTCCCTGAATCCGCTCGCGATGGGCGTCCTGCTCAGCGACGCCCGGATCGGACTCGTCCGGATGGTCGGGCCGGCGGGCACCGGCTACGCGCTGGTCGCGAGCGGGACGGTCAGCATCGTCGGCGTGCCCGGTGTGACCATCGCCGGCACGACCGCCGTCCGGGTCAACACCACCGGGGGGCCGGTCGACACCACGCTGCAGATCCCTGGCAGCACCGATCCAGGCATCCCGGTGGTGTTCACCGGCCCCGAGCTGGCCTTCACCGTCAGCAACGCCACCCTGGCTTTCGCCGGCTACGCGCTGACCGGGACGTTCGGGTTCTCGATGGTCGGGGCGGACGTGAAGGTCACCCTCAGTGGCGCGGCGCTCGCCCTCGGTGGCGGGCTCGGCGTCACCGACCTCGACGGGTTCCTGGTGATGACCGCCGCGGGCCTGGTGGCCGACCTGGACGCCCGGCTCACGATCGCGTCGCTGCTGCCGTCCCCGGTGGACGTGGCGGTGGCGGTCGACACCCGTGCCGGCGCCGCGACCCCGCTGCGGATCGAGGTCTCCGACCTCACCCTCACCCTCGCCGGCCAGTCGCTGCAGGTCGGCTCGCTGGTGGTGCAGCAGTCGGTGCTCGCCGGCGTCACCTCGACCTACCTCGCGCTGGCCGGCGTCGGTCTCGACCTCGGCGGCGGCGCGGTGCGGCTGGTGGGCGGCAGCGGCTTCCTGGTGCTGGGCACCGGCGTGGCCGGCCGGCTCGCCGGCAGCCTCGCCGTGACGATCCCCGGGGTCTCCCTGCAGGGCACCCTCGGCGTGGTGGTCAACACCACCGCGGCACCGGTGACCGCCTCGCTCCTGGTCGCCGGCCAGCCCACCACCCTCTCGCTGCCCGGCGGACCCTACCTCCGGGTCGAGGGCAGCGGCATCGTCCTCGACATCATGGGGCAGCGGCTGAAGGGCAATGTCGCCTTCGAGCAGGCGACCACCGTCCCGACCGGCGGCGGCACCGGCCAGGTGGTGCTGAAGGTCGCGCTGACCGACGTCTCGCTCTCCCTGGGTGGCACCTCACCGGTGGCGACCCTCACCGGTGGCACCGCCCTCTTCGTCTCGCGGGCCACCGGCCTGGCCGGCCGGATCAGCGGCAGCCTCGCGCTGGTGGTCCCGGGCATCACGCTCACCGGGAGCCTGGCGGTCCTGGTGAACACCGGCTCGAGCGCCGTCGCCGAGTCCTTCCGGGTCGGTGACGGCGACGTCCTCCAGCTGGCCGTGCCCGCCGGCGGCACGCTCGCCGCCCCGTCCACCTACCTGGCGGTGACGGGCACCGCTGTCACCCTCCAGGTTGCCGGCCAGAGCCTGCAGGCCGACTTCGAGCTCGAACTCGCCGGCGGCGCCACCACGGTCAGGCTGCGGAACGCGGCGGTGCGGCTGGGAGGCACCACGGCAGCCCCGCTGCTCTCGGTCAGCCAGGTCGCCGGGACGACCGGAGCCTTCACCCTCGGCGCCACCGGGCTGACCGGCGCGATCGCAGTGCAGCTCTCCTTCGCGGTCAGCGGCGTCGCCGTCTCCGGCCAGGTCGCGATCGAGCTCGACACCCGGCCGGGCAGCGAGCGGCTCAGCGTCCGTGGGGACGACCTGAAACTCGCGGTGTTCGGCCAGACGATCGCCGCCGACATCACCTTCGAGCAGGTCGCCAACGCGGCCGGCGCGAAGCTGGTCAGGTTCGGGATCGCGGACGGCGCGCTGTTCCTCGGCGGCAGCCAGGCCGACGGCAGCGACGCCGTCGTCTCGGTCACCGGCATCACCGGGCTGTTCCTGCTGACCCCGGCCGGCGTCGGCGGCACCCTCGCCGGCCGGGTCAGCCTCGACGTACCCGCCGTGGAGTTCGCAGCCGCGGTGTCGGTCAGCCTCAACACCACCGGGCAGGCGATCAGCCAGACCCTCGTCGTCGGCGGCGCCGAACTGAGCATCGCGCTGGCCGCCGGGCCGTACCTGCGGATCGAGGCCGCCGCCGTCGTGCTGCGGATAGCCGGCCAGTCGCTGACCGGCAACGTCGCGATCGAGCAGGCCACCACCCTCGCGACTCCGACCTCGGCCGCCACCACGATCCTGCGGGTGGGGCTCACCGACGTCACCGTCCGGATCGGGGACGGCACCCGCACCATCGCGCAGCTCACCGGGGGGTCGGCGCTGCTCGTCCTGCCCGGCACCGGCATCGCCGGCCGGATCCAGGGCAGCTTCGCGCTGGTGGGCGTCCCCGGCGTGACGCTGTCGGCCACGGTCGCGATCGAGCTCAACAAGACCGCCCCGGCGCTGGCCGTGCAGCACCGGTTCGTGATCGGCGGGATCACCACCGACCTCGTCCTGCCTGCCGGTGACTACCTCAAGGTGTCGGCGACCAGCGTCACGATCCGGATCGGCGGCGCGGTCGACCTGCTCACCGACTTCTCGCTGACCCAGACCGGGACCGGGACGGGCACCGTCACCACCGTCCACGTCGCCCGTGGTTCGATCGCGCTCGCCGGCGGCCTGGTCAAGGCGATCAACATCAGTGGCGACTTCACCCTCGGCTCCACCGGCGCCAGCGGGACGCTCGCGGCCGGCCTGCAGGTGACCGTCCCCGGGCTCGCCGTGAGCGGCAACGTCGCCGTCACCTTCGACACCACGGTCCCGGCCCCGACGTTCGCGATCCGGGTGACTGTCGCCCAACTGGTCATCGGGGACGCCGCCAGCCCGCTGCTGTCGGTCGGCGCGGCCCGGATCGACATCGAGTCGGTGCCGGTCGGGACGGGCAGCGAGATCCGGTTCGCCGTCACCGACGCCACCCTCACGATCGCCGGCCCGTCCGGGCCGATCGTCAACGTCCTCGCCAGCCACCACTGGTCGGCGAGCCTCGTCGTCACCAGCGGCGGGATCGCGGCCGCGTTCAGCGGCGCCCTGAGCGACGGCACCAACCAGGTGCTCGCCATCCCCGGCGTCGAGCTGCTCCCGCCCGGCCAGTTCACCATCCAGCTCAACACCTCGGCGACGGCGATCGTCAGGGGAGCACCGTTCAACCTCGACATCCCGGCAGGACCGTTCGTAGCAGTCGCGATGACCGGGGTGGGCATCAGGATCGGCGGCACCGCAGGAGTACAGCTCACCGGCGACTTCCTGGTCACCAGCTCGAGCACGGAGACCCTGATCGCGTTCAGCGACGTCACCTTGTCCCTCGGCCGCACCGGGACCTCCGAGACGTTCGCGATCAGCGGCGCCCACGGCGTCTTCCTGGTGCTCGGCCCGACCACCCCGGGTGGGACCGACGGCGGGCTGGCCGGCGCGTTCACCGGAAAGGCGAGCCTGTCCGGCGGCGGCGCCGCGGATCTCGACGTCGAGGCGAGCATCCGGTTCAACGGCAGCCGCCAGCTCTTCTCCCGGATCGTCACCGTCGGTGGCACCGCGCTCACCCTGAGCTTCACCGACGCCGGCACCGCGGATCCTGCGGACGACGAGCGGGCACTGGCCGACGGCACTCCGTTCACCGCCTACTCGATGAAGGTCACCATCAAGCTCGGCGACTTCATCGAGCTGTCCGGGGAGATCACCGGTGGCAGCGGAGTGCCGCTCAGCGTCACGAACCTGAGCATCTTCGTCGGCGAGGGACCCGGCTTCCTCGACAACACCGGGACGAAGAACCCGCAGGCGCGCGGCATCTACATCACCAACGCGGTCGGCCAGGCGGTGAAGGACGGCTCCGGCAGCTACACCTCGCTCCTGGTCCGCGGCGACATCGCCGTCCAGGGCATCCCCGGCGTGGTCCTGTCCGGCCGGCTCGACGTCCGCTACAACGCGGGCGCGGCGACCACCCTCACCATCCCCGGTGGGACTCCCACCAGCATCGCCCTGCCGGCGGGGACCACCGCGGTGCCGTACCTGCTGGTGGTCGGCAGCGGGATCACGATCGACATCGCGGGACAGAAGCTCACCGGCTCGGTCGCGGTGCAACGCTCGGGGACGGGGCTGAGGTTCGCCATCGGCGCCGCCATCGATGCCCTCGACGGCAACGGCACGGTCGACGACTACGCCCCGCTGGCGATGTCCTTCGGCGGCGGCATCGCCGAACTCAGCGTCGCGACGGGGTTCATCGAGCTGTCCGCCCAGGGCGTGGTAGCGGTTCTCGACGGCCGCGTCACGCTGTCAGTCGGAACCGCGCCGGACCGGCTGCTCCACCTCGACGCCCCCGCGAAGCTGCAACTCAACAGCACCGCCGCCGGCCAGACCGCGCTCGGCTTCGCGCTCCCGCCGCGGTCGGTCCGGGTCCAGGTCGGCAGCGTCGGCGACGTCGCCACCCTCGAGGTGTTCGGTCAGCGCCTCACCGGCGTCCTCGTCTTCTCCCAGGTGGTCGGGATAGCCGGCCCGGGCAGCACCACCCCGCCGGTGTCCAGCCAGCTCGTGGTCACCAACCTGACCCTCGAGGTCGGTGCCAGGGGCACCGGTGGCGCGCTCACGGCGGGCGTCCGGATCAGCGACGGCAGCGCGTTCTTCTCGCTCAGCCAGGTCACCCCGGCAGGCTCGTCCACCCCGACCCCGGTGGTGGCAGGGCAGGTCTCCGGCACGCTCACCCTGGTCGGCACGCCCGCGACCGTCTCCGGCACGATCCTGGTCGCGGTGAACACCGGCGGCGTGGCCGTCAACGAGTCGGTGGTGGTGGACGGCAGGAGCATCGGGCTGGTGCTGCCGGCCGGGCCGTACCTCAAGGTCTCCGGCACCGACGTCCAGCTCGGGATCGCAGGGCAGCGGCTGAGCGGCAACCTTGCCATCACCCAGACCGGCGCCGGCGCCGTCAGCACGCTCGCCGTCACGTTCGACAACCTGCAGGCCGGCTTCGGCGACGGCACCACCGACTTCGTCCGGCTGGTCAACGGCTCCGGGAGCCTCACCCTCGCCCCCACCGGCCTCACCGGCGAGATCGGCGGGACCGTGCAGGTGCTCATCCCGGGGGTCGAGATCTCCAGCGGGCTCACGCTCGTCCTCGGCACCAACAGCGTCAAGCTCGCCGCAACCGCGACCACGGTCCGGATCGGCGGCTTCGAACTGGCCGGCCAGGTCGAGGTCAGCCAGCTCACCAACGGGCTGCTGAAAACGACGAACATCAGGTTCGACGTCACGGCCAGCCTCGGTGACCCGATCGGCTCGGTCGCCCTCGCCGGCGACCTCACGGTCACCCAGGCCGGGATGAAGGGCTACCTCGCGCTGACCGCCGGCATCACCATCGGGGACGTGTCGATCACCGCCGATCCGCTGCGGCTGGAGATCGACACCGCCACCGGCTTCGTCGCCATCACCGGCGAGGCGATGGCGGTCACGATCGGCACGATCGCGCTGCGGGGCTCGTTCGCGATCCGGCGGATCCCGGCCGGCGCCGGCGCGATGCGCACGGTGGTAGCAGTCGCCGGCGGCAGCCTCACCCTCGTCGGCACCACCCCGATCCTGCGCAACATCAACGGCCTGTTCGTGGTGGTCCCGCCGGCCGTGGCCGGCGCCACCACCCCCGCCCAGGCCGGCGGCATCGCCGGTCAGCTCTCCGGCACGATCGACCTCTCCAGCCTGCTGCCGCCCGAGGTGGGCGTCTCCGGTGGATTCGCCCTGCTGGTGAACCGTACCGGCCGCAGGGTGACGGAGTCGGTGACGCTGGCCGGCACCACGACCACCCTCGACGTCGCCGCCGGACCGTACCTCAAGGTCGCCGGCACCGGGATCACCTTGACCATCATGGGCCAGCGGCTCAGCGGGTCGGTCTCCTTCGAGCAGTCCGGCACCACCACGAGGATCGTGCTGCAGGACGTCTCGCTGCGGCTCGGCGACGGCGCCACCGACCTGGTCGTGATCTCCACCGTCGGGATCAACGAGTTCACCCTCGGCGCGACCGCAGGGCCGGTGCCGACCCGCTTCCTCTTCGGCCGGCTGCGGGTACAGGTAGCGGTCACCGTCCCCGGGATCAGCCTGGGCGGCGACCAGCTCTGGCTCGAGATCAACACCGACGCCACCGGCGGCCACGCGCTGCTGGACGGCACCCTGCTGCCGGCCAACCTGCTGCGGATCGGCGGCACCGGGATCCACCTCGAGGTGGCCGGCCAGCGCCTGTCCGGCACCTTCTGGATCGAACAGTCCGGCCCGGTGGCCGCGCGAACCACCCGGATCTCGGTCAGCGACCTCTTCGTCTTCCTGGGCGACCCGGGCGCCGACCGGACGGCGGGGGAGTCGACACTGGCGGCCGGCTTCGCCGACAACACCGGCGTCGCGATCACCGGGGGCACCGGGAGCCTGCTGCTGACCTCGGCCGGCCTTGCCGCGGCGGTCTCCGGCACCATCGTCGTGGCCGGGCTCGACACCTCGGTGATCGAGATCGGCGCGCTGCCCGTCCGGCTCGAACTGAACACGATGCCGACAGCGGTGCGCGACCAGGCGCTCGGCCTGCAGCTTCCGGCCGGACGATTCCTGCGGCTGCAGCTCGGCACCGTCGTGACCGCCCCCGACGGCACGGTCGCCCTGACCCCGTTGAGCATCCGGATCGCCGGTCAGAGCTTCAGCGGCGTCTTCTCCTTCGAGCAGGTCGCGTCGGCCGGCCCGGACGGGCGCACCGGCACCACGGACGACGTCAGCAGCATCAAGATCGCCGCCACCGCCGTCGAGCTGTTCCTCGGCGACGACGGCGGGACCACCGACCTCGGCGACGACATCGGACTGCGGATCTCCGGCGGCACCGCGCTGCTGCTGATCACTCCCGAGGGGATCGCCGGCCGGATCGCCGCCCGCGCCAGCGTCAGCCTCGGTCCCGGCATCGGCAGCGCGGGCGCCGACGTCACGGTCACGCTGAACCAGCTGCGCCGTGTGGTCAGCGCCACGGTCGTGCGCCCGGTCGCCGTGAACGAGACCTTCGTGATCGGCGGGACCACCGCGACCCTCGTGCTCCCCGCAGGGGTGTACCTCAGTGCGGCCATCACAGGGCTCGGCCTGGAGATCGGCGGCCAGCGGTTCACCACCGACCTCGGCTTCGAGCGCCGGCTGCGGCTCAACCCCGACGGCAGCATCGTGCTTCCCGAGGTGGCCACCACGACGATCTCGTTCGCCAACCTCGGCCTCAGACTCGGTACCCCCGACCGCGACATCGTCGTCGTCTCCGGCGGCCAGGGCAGCTTCGTGATCGTCGGCGCCAGCCCCGGGGTCGCGGGGGGCATCGTCGGTGTGGTCTCGGCGCAGGTGGCGATCGACATCCCCGGGGTGACCTTCCAGGGCGCCTTCCGGGTACTCCTCAACACCCGCCCCGGCACCACCGGTGCCTACACCGTCGACATGGGGACCACCACGACGGCCGACGACGTCACCGTCACCCCGGGCCTGGCCGTCACCGGCACCGGGATCACGCTGGAGATCGCGGGCCAGCGGCTGACCGGCGGCTTCGGCTTCAGCAGGAGCGCGGCGGGTGACATCGTCGTGCTCGTCCAGGACGCCAGGCTCGCCCTCGGCGACGGCACCCGGACCTTCGTCACCGTCGAGGTGGACGGCGCCCTGCTGGTGACCGCACCCCGTCCGGCCACCCCGGCGGGCGGGGGCAGCCCCGCCAGCCCGGCGGTTGCCGGCGGCCTGGCCGGGGAACTGACGGCGACCCTCACGCTCTCGCCGGAGCTCAGCTCGCAACTCGGTATCGAGGTCGCGCTCGACCTGCCGGTGGTGTTGCAGGTCAACACGACCACCGCCACCGTGAACCGCAGCTTCACCATCGGGACACTCACCCGGACCATCAACGTCCGGGCGAACAGCCTCGCCGTCCAGGTGGGCCTGGCCAGCCGCCCGGCCACCCTGGCACTGTTCGGCCAGAGCGTGACCGCCGTCATCAGGTTCGAGCAGTCCACCACCCCCAGCGGGGCGAAGGTGGTCAAGGTCGGCTTCACCAACCTCAACCTCTTCCTCGGCGACGACAACGGCACGCCAGCGGTCACCGGTGACGACGTCGGCCTCCGGCTGACCGGCGGGTACGGAGTCATCCTGATCACGCCCAGCGGCTATGCCGGCGAGTTCGTCGGCACCGTGGCCCTTGCCGGACTGCCGGTCACGGTGGACGTCACCCGGCTCAGCGTCCAGGTCAACACCCTCGCCGTGGCGGTCACCGAGACCGTGACCTTCGTCGACGCCGCCGGTGCCGGCACCACCCGGACGATGGTGCTGCCGAAGGGGCAGTTCCTGCGGATCGCCGGGACCGGCGTCGTGATCGGGTTCGCCGGGACCCCGCTCACCCTGACCGGCAGCGTCGCCTTCGAGCGCGCCGGGACCGGGACGAACCAGGTCACAAGGATCGGGATCTCCAACGCCACCCTCAACCCCAACGGTCAGGCGATCGAGGGTTCGGCACCGTCAGGGAGCCTGGTCGCGCTCAGCGGCGCGCTGTTCCTGTTCGGCGCCGGCGCGGTCACCAACCCGGGCGGCCCGGGCACCGCCGACGACATCCGCACCACCACCGGAGGGGTGGCGGGCCTGCTCACCGGACGGGTCCAGGCTGGTGGCGGCTCCGCGACCCTGGGCGCCTCGCTCGGGTTCGCGCTCAACACCACCGGGGCGGCGGTCAAGCAGAGCATCGTCGTGGGCAGCGAGACCCTGAGCGTGGACCTCGCGGCGAACCAGCGGTTCGCCTTCGTCGCGCGCGACGTCGAGTTCAGCCTGGGCGACTTCATCGAGGTCCGGGCCGGGCAGATCGTGCTGAGCGGGGACGTGTTCACAGGCACCGGCCTCGAGCTGTTCATCGGCAAGGGGCCGTCGAGGCTCGCCGACGGCAGCGCCAACCCGGACGCGATCGGCGTCCTGATCCGCAACGCCAGCGTGGCGATCGTGCGCGATCCCGGTGGCACCGGCTACGCCCTGCGTGCCCGCGGCGAGTTCGCCTTCATCGGGCTCGACGGCCTCCAGGTCAGCGCCACCGTCGACTTCCTCGTCAACACCAGCTCGGCGACGCTCGACCCGGCCGACCTCGCCGCAGTGGCTCCGCTGCCGGCGTCGGTCGACCCGATCCTTGGCAACTACTTCAGCTTCAAGGCGATCAACGTCTCGATCGGCGTCGCCGGCGTCTTCGTGATCAGCGGCAACCTCAGCCTCACCCGGCAGCCCAACGGCGACCTCGACCTCGCGTTCAACCCGATCGGGATCGTGATCAGGATCGAGGGCACCAACATCGCCCTGCTGCAGGGGTACGCATCCTTCAGCATCGCCGCCGCCACCGGCTTCCGGCTGAACAGCTTCAAGGTCGGCTCGTTCAAGCTCTTCCCGAGCAACGCCGACATCCCGGCGTCGGTCAGCCAGCTCACCGGCGGCGGGACCGTGGCGATGTTCCCGACGGCCGACCTGGCCGGGCCGTACAAGGGCCAGGTGCTGCGCTCCGGCGACCCGAACTACGCCACCAACCAGATCAAGGTCGTCTTCAACGACCCCAACGGGGTCGGCCTGAACGTCAACACCATCACCGACGCCGAGGCGGAACTCCAGGTCCTCGTCAACGGGACGGCGGTCGCGCTCGCCGGCACCGGCGGGAACCCGGTCCGGCAGGGGACGAGCAACGTCTGGACCTACACGCTCGCCTCGCCGCTGCCGGCCGGCCTGGTCACGGTCCGCTTCCTGCCCGGCACGTTCGCCGACAACTCCGGCGCGACGACGATGGGCGAGGACGAGTTCTTCATCCTCTGGACGCCGCCGGCCGAGGCGCCGGCACAGACCCAGCCGGGCCCGACGGCCGCCCTTGCCAGCCCGGCCAACGGCGGCGCGATCACGGTCGCCCAGATCAACGCGCAGGGCTACCTCGACGTCACCTACACCAGCCTCGACGGCAGCCCGATCCTGAAGGGCACGTTCAACACCACGGTGCCGTTCAAGCTGACCGGCACCGCCGTGGCCGACCTGCTGGTGGCCGCCACCCCGGGCAACGAGGGGCGTCCGACGGTGCGCGGGACGCCGCTGCTGATCACCGGCAAGGCCGACTCCGCCACCTCCGTGACCTACCGGTACTACCTGCAGGACAGGAACAAGCAGAACGCGATCGGGCTGTTCCAGGCCGGTACCGTCCAGCTCGTCTTCGACGGGGTCTTCTACAGCAGCGGCAACGGCACCGCACCGACCGGGGCACCGGGCAACCTGCGCTCGCCCGGCCAGACCCAGTCCTTCCGGATCGACCCGTCCGCGCCCGGGGAGACCACCACCGGCGGCTCGGTCGCGCTGGGTCCGCTGTCGCTGCAGGGCCCGAGCGTCGGACTGGCCGACTTCGGCTTCGCCGACGGCATGGTCGTGCTGACGATCGCGCTCGGGGTCGACCGGGCGAGCCTCGACTTCAGCCCGTCCGCCACCCCGGCGCCCGGCGGCACCCCCGCCGCGGGCAGCAGCGGCGCTTCGCCGAGCGTCGAACTGCTCGGCATCCTCGGCACCTTCGACCTGGCGGTCGACGTGTTCGGCCTGCTGTCTGGCAACTTCCGGGTTGAGCCGACCGGCGCCTGGTCGCTGAACGTCGCCTCGCTCGAAGCTGTCATCCCCGACGTCGCGACCCTTCGCGCCAGCGGGATCGCGGTCAAGTACGACCCGTCGGCCGCCCGCGGCCAGGAGCTGGTCAGGATCAACACCGCCGAGATCACCCTGCCGAAGTTCGGCATCACCGGCAGCCTGCGGCCCTACAACCCCTCGACCCGGGCCAACCTGGACGTCGGCAACGACGCCTCGCTCGTCACCGGGGTGATCCCCGGCCTGATCGTCCGGGACAACGGCTTCACCCTCGGCACCGCCGAACTGAAGTACAAGCCGGGAACCCCGAGCACGGGCGGGGCGGCGCCCAGCGGCGGCGGCACCGGCAAGATCAGCATCTTCGGCATCATCGAGCTGGACGACATCAGGGTCGGCATCTCCGGCCTGGCGGTGAACTTCGACGCCGCCAACCCTGTGGCGGGCTTCACCGGCGAGATCTACGTCGCCACCGGCGGAGCCACCCTGTTCCCGGGCAGGTCCTTCACCGCCCGGTTCACCGACCGCAAGACCGCAGACGACCGGCGGCCGGACGGCACCGAGGACGACGAGGCCTTCCGGGTCGGCCTGGGCTTCAGCGGCGGCGCCGTCACCGCCTTCCTGCTCGACGTCGACACGATGGAGATCGTGCTCGGCGGCTACGTCACCCTCACCGCCCGCGACTTCGAGCTCGACACCGGGGCGGCGGGTACCGACGCCGAACTGGTCAGCTTCGCCAGCGTCGGCGCGACGGTCACGATCGGCGACCTGCGGCTGACCGGCGAGGGCCGCTACTTCGCGGTCACCGGCAACGGCGGCTTCGTCACCAAGCCCGGCTTCGGCGTCTTCCTTGCGGTCGGCTCGGCCGGCGGCGGCTCCTTCAAGTGGCCGGCCTGGCTGCCGATCCGGATCGACGCCATCGGCATCGAGTGGGCCAACGTCCAGCAGAACCCTGGCGACTTCGTGCTGACCCTGTCGGCCACCGTCACCGGGATCCAGGGACTGTCCGACCTCACCTTCTCCGGCTCGGTCCAGGGCATCAGGATCCAGCCGTCGCTGCTGCTGGAGGGCAAGTTCCCGGTGATCGGGATCGATGCCTTCGGGGTGACGGTGAGCGGGAAGCTCTTCGGCGGCGAGATCAACGCCGGACTGGTCGGCGGCATCCTGCGACTGGACTCGAACTTCCAGATCATCGGCACCTTCGATCGCACCACCCCCGTCGCCCAGCGGGTGTTCTACCTGGGCATCCAGGGCGGGTTCTCGATAGCGG
>JAVHXR010000456.1 GCA_031119515.1 Propionicimonas sp. | reverse complement strand
TCAACGGCCTCGGCGTGGTGGGCTGGGGCGTCGGCGGCATCGAGGCCGAGGCGGCGCTGCTCGGCCAGCCGGTGAGCATGCTGATCCCGCGGGTGGTCGGCTTCAAGCTCTCCGGCAAGCTGCCCGAGGGCACCACCGCGACCGACCTCGTGCTGACCATCACCGAGATGCTCCGCCAGCACAAGGTGGTCGGCAAGTTCGTCGAGTTCTACGGCCCCGGCGTCGCCGAGGTGCCGCTGGCCAACCGCGCCACGATCGGCAACATGAGCCCCGAGTACGGCTCGACGATCGCGGTCTTCCCGATCGACGACAAGACGATCGACTACCTGCGCCTGACCGGCCGCGCCGAGGGGCAACTCGAACTCGTCGAAGCGTACGCACGTGCCCAGGGGCTGTGGCACGACCCGGACCACGAGCCGCGGTACTCGGAGTACCTCGAGCTCGACCTGGCCGACATCGTCCCGAGCATCGCCGGCCCGAAGCGGCCGCAGGACCGGGTGGTGCTGGCCCACGCCAAGCAGGGCTTCAACGAGGCGCTGCGCGACTACGTGGGCGACGAGGTCACCGGCTACGACGAGGCGCTCGCGGAGAGCTTCCCGGCCTCCGACGCGCCCGCCCGCTCCGGCGAGAACGGCGCCGCGGCGCCGCATGCCTACGGCGAGGCGGCGGACGCCCCCGACCGTCCGTCCCGGCCCACCCCTGTGACCCTCGCCGACGGCACCAGCTTCGTGCTCGACCACGGCGCCGTGACCATCGCGGCGATCACCTCGTGCACCAACACCTCCAACCCCTCGGTGATGATCGGCGCCGCCCTGGTCGCCAAGAAGGCGGTCGAGAAGGGGCTCTCCCGCAAGCCGTGGGTGAAGACGTCGCTGGCCCCGGGCTCCAAGGTGGTCACCGACTACTACGAGAAGTCCGGACTGGCCGAGTACCTCAACGCCCTCGACTTCGACCTGGTCGGCTACGGCTGCACCACCTGCATCGGCAACTCCGGCCCGCTGATCCCCGAGATCTCCAAGGCGGTCAACGACAACGACCTCGCGGTCACCTCCGTGCTGTCGGGCAACCGCAACTTCGAGGGCCGGATCAACCCAGACGTCAAGATGAACTACCTCGCCAGCCCGCCGCTGGTGGTGGCCTACGCCCTGGCCGGCCGGATGGACATCGACCTGACGACGGAGCCGCTGGGCACCGGGACGGACGGCAAGGAGGTCTACCTCTCCGACATCTGGCCGTCCCAGGCCGAGGTGGACGAGGTGGTCAACTCCTCGATCTCGGCCGACATGTTCACCTCGCGCTACGCCGACGTCTTCGCCGGGGACGAGACCTGGCGCTCACTGCCCACGCCGGAGGGCGACACCTTCGAGTGGGACGGTGGCTCCACCTACGTCCGCAAGCCGCCGTACTTCGACGACATGCCACGGACGCCGCAGCCGGTGACCGACATCAGCGGCGCCCGGGTGCTGCTCAAGCTGGGCGACTCGGTCACCACCGACCACATCTCGCCCGCGGGCGCGATCAAGCTGGACAGTCCGGCCGGGAAGTACCTGACCGAGCACGGCGTGGCCCGCAACGACTTCAACTCCTACGGGTCGCGCCGCGGAAACCACGAGGTGATGATCCGGGGAACCTTCGCCAACATCCGGCTGCGCAACCAGATCGCGCCCGGGACCGAGGGCGGCTTCACCCGCGACTTCACCCAGGTCGATGGCCCGGTGGCGACGGTCTACGATGCAGCCCAGAACTACGCCGCCGCCGGGACGCCGCTGGTGGTCCTGACCGGCAAGGAGTACGGCTCGGGGTCGTCGCGGGACTGGGCGGCCAAGGGCACCGCGCTGCTGGGGGTGAAGGTGGTGATCGCGGAGAGCTACGAGCGGATCCATCGCTCGAACCTGATCGGCATGGGCGTCCTGCCGCTGCAGTTCCCCGACGGGGAGGATGCCGAGTCCCTCGGCCTGACCGGGACCGAGACGTTCTCCGTGACCGGCGTCACCCAGCTCAACGACGGCACCACCCCGGCGACGGTCACGGTGACAGCGCAGGGTGAGGGCGAGCCCGTCAGCTTCCAGGCGGTGGTCCGGATCGACACCCCGGGAGAGGCGGACTACTACCGCCACGGCGGCATCATGCAGTACGTGCTGCGGTCCCTGCTCGAGCGCTGAGGACGGGGATGGCCGAACGCCCCGAGCTGGCCGGGCGGGTGGCGTGGAGCTACCTCGCGACCGTCCTGGCCGCCGCCGTCGGCGGGCTGGTGGCACTGGTGGCCTACCAGGTCGTCAACCCGCTGGCCTGCAGCGTCCCGTCCGACGAGTTCGCCGAGCAGGCGCTGAGCTGCTCGCTGGTCTGGGGAATGGGACTGTGGGTGATCGGCTTCTCCGGCGCCCTGCTGGGGGCTCTGGCAGTGCTGAAGGTGGACAACCGGCTGGCGTGCTGGCTGGCGATGGTGGCCGGCACCCTCGGCCTGCTGATCGGCGTCGGGCAGATCGGGCAGTGGTGGTGGTGGGTCGCGGCGCTGCTGCTGCCGGCCGCGGCGGCGCTGGCGAGCGCGCCCTGGTCGGACGATCCGCGGATTCGGCGGCTCCAGTCGGTCGCGCTGGCCGTTCTCCTGGCCGGGCTGGTGGCGGTGTTCGCCGTGCAGGTGGCAGCGAGCTGACCGCTGCCGTGGCTCAGTTCCAGGCGGCGAGGATGACCGGGGTGACGAGTTCGCGCTGCCACGGCCGCGCCCCGAGCTGGGTCAGCTGCTCGGTGAGGCGGGCCGCGTCCATGCCGGCAGGCGCCTCCCAGAGCAGCCGCCGGATCACGTCGGGGGAGACCAGGTTCTCCACCGGCAGTGTGAGCTCCTCCGCCCGCGCGATGAGCGCGGGGCGCACCCGCGACCAGCG
>JAVHXR010000455.1 GCA_031119515.1 Propionicimonas sp. | reverse complement strand
ACCTCGGCGGTCTGCAGTGGGTGGTCACCGGCTACCTGCTGACGCTCGCGTCGTTCATCCTGCTGGGTGGCGCGCTCGGTGACCTCTACGGCCGCCGGCGGGTGTTCCGGATCGGCGCCGTCTGGTTCGCCGCGGCATCGCTGGCATGTGCCCTGGCGCCGTCGCTGCCGCTGCTCTTCGTCGCCCGGATGCTGCAGGGCGTCGGCGCCGCACTGCTGACGCCCACCTCGCTGGCCCTGACCCAGTCGAGCTACGACCCCGACGACCGCGCCGCCGCGGTCGGCGCCTGGTCGGGCCTGGGCGGCGTCGCCGGGGCCATCGGCCCGCTGCTCGGCGGCTGGCTGGTCGACGGGCCGGGCTGGCGCTGGGCGTGCCTGATCAACCTGCCGCTCATCGCGGTGGCCCTCGTGGCCACCCGCGCGATCCCCGAGACGGTCGACGACGAGGCCGCGGCCGGCGAGCACCGCTCGTTCGACCTGGCCGGCGCGACGCTCGCCGCCGTCGCCCTGGGCACCGGGACGTGGGCGCTGACCCAGGGGCCCGAACGGGGCTGGAGCTCCCCCGCCGTGCTCGGCGCCGCCGCGGTGGCGGTGGCCATCGGCGTGGCCTTCGTCCTCCGCGAGCGCACGGCGGCGGACCCGCTGGTGCCCCACGGCCTGTTCGCGTCGCGCACGTTCACCGTGCTCAACCTGGCGACCTTCGCGTTGTACGCCACCCTGAGCGCCCAGTTCTTCCTGCTCGCCTATGAGCTGCAGGTCGCCAGCGGCTGGTCCGCGCTGGCCGCCGGCAGCGCCCTGTTGCCGTCGACCCTGCTCATGCTCGTGCTGTCGGAGCGCTCCGGCGCGCTCGCCGCGCGGATCGGGCCGCGGCCGCAGCTCATCATCGGACCGCTGCTCATCGCCGGTGCCCAGGTGCTGCTGGCGGCAGTGGACGAGCACGCCTCGTGGGCCACCGACGTGCTGCCCGGGGCGCTGCTGTTCGGGTTCGGGCTGGTGGCCTTCGTGGCGCCGCTCACCGCAGCGGTGATGGCCAGCGTCGACCAGTCGCACGTGGGCACCGCCAGCGGCGTCAACAACGCGGTCGCCCGCACCGCCGGGCTGGTCGCGGTCGCCACCGTCCCCGTGCTCGCGGGGCTGACGACCGCGAGCGGGGCCGAGGAGGTGACCCGCGCCTACCAGCGCGGCATGTGGATCACCGCAGGGCTCGCGGTCGTCGCCGCGGTGATCGCCGCAGTCGGGCTGCCGCGCCACGTCGCGTTGCGCGAGGGGTCGCGGAAGTTCCACTGCGCGGTCGACGGTGCGCCCGCGCAGGTCGACGCCGTGGCACTCCCCGGCACCGGTCGCGACGGCGCACGGAGCGCCTGAAACTCACCGCTCGTCCGGCGGGGCCGGTCGACCAGAATGCGATGGTGCCAGAGCGGTCCACCTCTTCCTCCCTGCGTCCGCTGCTCCTGCTCGAGTCCGCAACGCTGCTGTCCGGTGCGGGCAACGGCGCGGCCCTGGTGGTGCTGCCGTGGTTGGTGCTGGAGCGCACCGGCAGCGCCGGCTCCGCGGGTGTGCTGGCCGCGGCCACCGCGATCCCGCTGCTCGCCTCCAGCCTGTTCTCGGGCACGGTCGTCGACACCTTCGGTCGCCGGCGCACCGCCATCGGCTCGGATCTGCTCTCTGCCGCGTCCGTCGCTGCCATCCCGATCGTCGACCACCTGATCGGGCTGGACATGGCCTGGCTCGTGGCCCTGGCCGTCATCGGCGCGGTCTTCGACCCTGCCGGGGTCACCGCCCGCGAGACGATGCTGCCCGCGGCCGCTGGTCGCGCCGGCTGGGCCCTGGAACGCGCCAACGGCGTGCACGAAGCGGTCTGGGGCGTGGCGTTCCTGCTCGGCCCCGGGATGGGCGGTGTGCTGATCGCGTGGGTCGGCGCGGTCAACGCGCTCTGGGTGACCGCCATCGGCTTCACGTCGTCGGCGCTGATGCTCGCGCTGCTGCAGGTGCCAATGTCGGGTGCACCCGTCAGCGATGCCGAGCCGGACTCCATGTGGCGCCAGACCACCGACGGGCTGCGCTTCGTGTGGCGCGACCCGCTGCTCTTCGCGCTCACCGCCGCCATCGCGGTGCTGGTCTCGGTCTACATGCCGATCGAGGGTGTGCTGCTCCCCGTCGAGTTCGAGGCCCAGGACCAACCCGGGCGCCTCGGCATCATCGTCATGGCGATGAGCGCCGGTGGGGTCGCCGGTGCGCTGCTCTACGGGCTCTTCGCCCGGCGGATCCGCCGCAGCCTGGTGTTCCGAGGCGCCTTCCTGGTGACGGCGACCCTGGTCCTGGTCCTGGCGTTCATGCCGCCGATCGCGGTCATGGTGGTCGTCGCCTTCTTCATCGGCGTGGCGTACGGGCCCGTGGGCCCGATCCTGAACCTGGCCATGCAGACCCGCAGCCCCGAGCACATGCGCGGTCGGGTCGTCGGCATCATCAGCTCGGCCGAGTACGCCGCCGGCCCGGTCGGCTACCTGATCGTCGGCTTCGCGACCGAGCACCTGGGTGTGCGCACGACCTTCCTGGCGGTCGCCGGGGTGATCATGGTCGTGGCGCTGGCCACCCTGGCCGTGCGCTCGCTGCGCGACCTGGACGGGCTGGCCAGCTCGATCGAGGAGCCGAGCAACCTCGCCGAGGTCCTCGACGTGGCCACGGGCGGCGCCGCACCGCTGATCATGCCGCCGCGGGACCCGGACCACACCGAGCACCGCTCCGGCTGAACGTCGACACCGTCGCGGGTCAGGCCCGGCCGGCGCGAACCGCTCCGGTCGGGACCGCCCGGTGGTCTCAGCTCCAGAGTGCGTCGAGCTCGAGCTCGACCACCGCCGCCGCATCGACCGGCAGCACCTCGACATGG
>JAVHXR010000454.1 GCA_031119515.1 Propionicimonas sp. | reverse complement strand
CCGCGTCGGGGAACATCTACTTCGGCCTGTGGTACTCGGTCGTCTTCACCCTGAAGTACACCCTGCTCGCGACCACGCTGCTCATCCTGATCGGGCTGGGGCTCGGCCTGCTGGTGCAGGAGTCGACCCGGTGGAAGGGCTTCCTGCGAACCTCCTTCCTGCTGCCGAGCGCGCTCGGCCTGGCCTCGGCGTCGCTGCTGTTCTACGTCCTCTACTCGCCGATCGCCGGTCCGCTCGCACCGCTGATGGAGCAGTGGGGGGTCTCCTTCCTCGGGACGCCGACCGCCGCCCTGCTCTCGACCACCTTCCTGATCGTGTGGCGGTACGCGGGGTTCTACATGCTGTTGATGCTCGTCGGGTTGCAGCGGATCCCGCTTGACGTCTACGAGTCGGCCCGGGTGGACGGCGCCTCGCGGTGGCAGACCTTCCGGTACGTCACGCTGCCCCTGCTGCGCTCGACGCTGGCGCTGACCGTCGTGATGTGCGTCACCGGCTCGCTGCTCGCGTTCGAGCAGTTCTACATCCTCACCAAGGGCGGTCCGGACAACTCCACCGTCACCGTCGTCCAGCTGATCTACGCGATGGCATTCCAGGGGCAGAACGACCTCGGTGTCGCCGGAGCGCTGTCGGTGATGGTGCTGGCCGCCCTCGTCGTCATCAACGTCATCCAGATCCGCGCCTTCGCCAGGGACTCCGAATCATGACCGCCGCCTCGTCGACCGACACCGACCAGCGTCCGGGTGCCCGGCAGCCAGCGGGACTGCGCGCGGTCGTCCGCACCCCCTACTACGTGCTCACCGGGGGACTGGCGATCCTCTTCCTCTACCCGTTGCTGTGGACATCGGTCGCCTCGGTCTCGCCGCGCGCCGGCACCGCCCAGACCGAGGGGTTCGGCTGGAACAACTACCTCACCCTCGCCGGCTACCAGGCAGGGATCTGGCAGTACCTGCTGAACTCCGCCGTGGTCTCGCTACTGACCGTCCTGCTGACCCTGCTGGTGTCGACCCTGGCCGGGTACGCCTTCGCCCGGTTCGACTTCCCGGGCAAGGACGCGCTCTTCCTCGGCACGCTGGCGATCCTCATGGTTCCCTACGCCACCTTGCTGATCCCGCTGTACGTGCTGCTGAACCGGGTGGGGTTGCAGAACTCGCTCGTCGGGGTGGCCCTGGTGCTGACCATGTTCCAGTTGCCGTTCTCGGTGTTCATGATGCGGATCTCGTTCGAGGCGGTGCCGCGGGAGCTGGACGAGGCCGCGCGGGTCGACGGCGCGTCGTCCTTCGGGGTCCTGTGGCGGGTGCTGCTCCCGGCCGTCCAGCCCGGGCTGATCACGGTCGGCCTGTTCTCGTTCCTGGCCGCCTGGAACGACTTCATGGCACCGCTCATCCTGATCAACGACACCAACCGGATGACCCTCCCGCTCGCGATCGCCAACCTCCGCGTCCAGGTCCAGGGTGTCGTCGACTACGGGGCGACCGAGGCCGGCGTCGTCCTCCTCGCCCTGCCCTGCTTCATCCTCTTCCTCCTCCTCCAACGTCACTACGTGCGCGGGTTCATGTCCGGCGCACTGAAGGGCTGACCATGCTCACGAACCGTCCCCCCGCCGCTCCCGTCGTCCCGGGCTCCGGCAGGCTGCGTCCGCTCGGCCTCGACGAGGTCCGCATCACCGGTGGCTTCTGGGCGCAGCGGCAGCGGACCAACGCCGCGGCCACCCTTCCCCACATTGCGCACTGGCTGGAGCGGGAGGGCTGGATCGGCAACTTCGACCTGGCCGCGGCGGACCGGCTGCCGCAGGGCCGCAGGGGTCGTGAGTTCGCCGACTCCGAGGTCTACAAGTTCCTCGAGGCCGCCGCCTGGGAACTCGGACGCGCGCCCGCGCCCGCCCTGGAGGCGACTTTCCGCGAGTTCGTCTCCCGGGTGGCCGCTGCCCAGCAGCCCGACGGCTACCTCAACACCGCCTTCGGCCGGCGTGGCCAGCCGGCGCGCTGGTCCGACCTGGCGTGGGGTCACGAGTTGTACTGCCTGGGTCACCTGTTCCAGGCCGCGGTCGCCAGGCAGCGCACCGCGCCAGGCGCGGACGACGGGCTGCTGGGGATCGCGCGGCGGGCGGCCGACCTGGTGTGCGCGGTCTTCGGGGCCGGCGGCATCGAGTCGGTCTGCGGACACCCGGAGGTCGAGGTAGGGCTGGCGGAGCTCAGCCGGGTGACGGGGGAGCGCCGCTACCTCGAGCAGGCGAAGCTGTTCGTCGACCGGCGCGGCCACCAGACCCTGCCCGACCAGGAGTGGGGACGCAGCTACTACCAGGACGACCTGCCCCTGCGGGAGGCGGTGGCACTGCGGGGGCACGCGGTACGAGCGAACTACCTGGCCGCGGGCGCCGTCGACGTCGCGGTGGAGACCGGCGACGACGGCCTGCTGGAGGCACTGAGCCGGCAGTGGCGGCGGACGGTGGCCCGGCGGACCTACCTCACCGGCGGGCAGGGCTCGCACTACCAGGACGAGGCGATCGGCGAGGACTGGGAACTGCCGCCGGACCGCGCCTACGTCGAGACCTGCGCGTCGATCGCGTCGATCATGTTCAGCTGGCGGCTGCTGCTGGCGACCGGCGAGGAGCGCTACGCCGACCTGATCGAGCGGACCCTCTTCAACGTCGTCGCGACCGCCGTCGCCGAGGCCGGGGACGCGTTCTTCTACACCAACACCCTGCACCGCCGGGTGCCGGGGGAGGTCCCCGACCGGAACGCCGCCTCGCCGCGGGCGTTCTCCAGCCTGCGGGCGCCCTGGTTCGAGGTCTCCTGTTGCCCGCCCAACATCGCCCGGACGATGGCGAGCCTGGCCGGGCTGGTGGCGAGCGTCGACGCGGACGGCCTCCAGGTGCACCAGTTCGCGCC